>JAGNMU010000288.1 GCA_017991005.1 Gemmatimonadaceae bacterium
CCGGCGCGGACGGCGGCACCAGCGACGGACGCGGCGAGGGCGGCGGTGGACATCAGGACGGCGCTGATTCCACTCGCAACGACGGACCGCGCGAGTGAGCGACGACGCAAACGCGCCGCGTGTCCCCAGCGGATACCGCGAGCCGACCTTGGCCCCGATGACGTATCGCGAAGCGGACCTCGCGGACGTGCGGACGATTCCGATTCAGGTTCGGCCCAACAAGGTGCGCGCCGAAGAGTTCGCGGTACCACCGGGCGACGACGCGCGTGATCGCACGATGGGCGATTTTCTTTCGTCGTTACCCGACATTCTGGTGGCGCGCGATTTTCTCGCTGTCGTCAATGCCATCGTCGAGGCACGGCGCCGTGAACGAGGCGTGCTGCTGATGCTCGGCGGTCACGTCGTGAAGACCGGACTGGCGCGCGTCCTCGTCGATCTCGTCCGTCGGGGCGTCGTGACGCACGTAGCCATGAACGGCTCGGCGGCGATTCATGACTATGAAGTCGCGCGATTCGGCGGCACCTCCGAAGACGTCGCCGCCGGCCTGCGTGATGGCTCGTTCGGAATGGCCGAAGAAACGGGCCGCGGCCTCAATGGCGCGTTTGTCGCCGGCATGCAGAATCAGTGGGGCATGGGTGAATCGGTCGCACGCAATCTGGCGCAGCATGAACCGCTCGCGCACGGCGACCTGTCGCTCACCTACCAGTGCTGGCGGTTGGGAGTCCCAGCCACGATCCATGCAGCATTGGGTGCCGAGATCATTCATCAGCATCCGGCTGCCAACGGGGCGGCCATCGGCGACACCTCCCATCGCGATTTCCGACGCCTTGCCGCCTCCATCGCCACGCTCCATGACGGCGGCGTGGTCCTCAATGTGGGAAGCGCGGTCATCATGCCTGAGGTCTTTCTCAAGGCCCTGACCATCGCGCGCAATCTCAATGCGGGACGTCCCACCAATTTTGTCACCTGCGACCTCGACATGCAGCGACACTACCGTCCGCGCATGAACGTGGTGCGCCGCCCGACACAGGACAGCGGCAAGGGCTACGAAATCACGGGACACCACGAGATCATGGTTCCTTTGCTGGCCTGGGCGATCGTCGAGCGGATGGCGACCGGGCGCTGACCGCGCCCGCCGAGCCCGCTACTTCCGGAACCCGGCCGTCAGCCGACGCGCGGTTTCGGGGCTGACCAGATGCACCACGCCGTACAGCACGGCGCCAACGACCGCCAGCTTCAGGGCGAGACCGAGCAGCCACAGCAGCAAGCCGACCAGCGGCCCAAGAATACCGAAGACCACCTTGAGGGCGACGAGCCCAAGCAGGGCGATCACTCCGATCTTGAACAGGTTTTTGAGCATGCGCGGGTCCTCAGACGTGTGAATGGCTTTCTGCCCCCTACGATAGCACGCCGCTGAGGTTTCGCTACTGGGACAAATATTAGATACCGTCTAAAATGCGTTTGAGGGTTAGCAACTTGTGGCTTCGGGCGTGACAGCGGACTAGCTTCCCGAATCCCCGGAAAAGGGGACAAGGTTTTCCCCCTTTCGTTCGGATCATGGCTGAGCAGATCTACCAGATCATGGGTCGTCACCGCCGCGAACCGCTCCCTGAGCGGAAACCGCAGTGGCTCAAAGTGAAAGCGCCCGGCAGCGACAACTACCTGCGCCTCAAGCACATGATGCGGGACCTCAACCTCCACACCGTGTGTGAGGAGGCCCATTGTCCGAACATCGGTGAGTGCTGGGAACACGGCACCGCCACCTTCATGATTCTGGGCGATGTCTGCACGCGGAACTGCGCCTACTGCGCCGTGTCGCACGGGCGCCCGCCCAAGTACGACATCGAGGAACCGTCGCGGGTGGCGCAGGCGATTGCCGAAATGAATCTGCGCCACGCGGTCATCACGTCGGTCGACCGCGACGACCTGCCCGACTTCGGCGCGTTCATCTTTGCCGAAACGATCCGGCAGATCCATCAGCGCCTCCCCAGCTGCTCGATCGAGGTGCTCGTGCCCGACTTTCAGGGCAACGAGGATTCGATTCGCGCGGTGCTCGAAGCGCGCCCCGACATCTACAATCACAACACCGAGACGGTACCGCGCCTGTACAAGAAGGCGCGACCCGGCGGTCGGTATGAGCGCCTGCTCGAGATCTTCCGCATCTCCAAGCGGATCGCCCCGGACATCCCCACCAAGACCGGCATGATCCTCGGTCTTGGCGAGACAAACGAAGAAGTCGTCGAGGTGATGAAAGAGCTGCGCTCGGTCGATGTCGACATTCTCACACTCGGACAGTATCTGCGGCCGTCCGACGGGCACATCGCGCTCGACCGCTACGTCACCCCCGAGGAATTCCGCTGGTTCTACCAGACCGGCATGGAGCTCGGATTCCGTCACGTCGAAAGTGCACCGCTCGTTCGTTCGAGTTATCACGCCTGGGAGCAAGTCCAGGCCGCTGGCGTGTAAGCACACCGCAAGCGGCACCTGCCGTGCTCCCTGCATCTCATACTCCGTACCCAGTTCCCTGATGCCCCCCAGCAAACCCCGCAGAAAGGTCGAGACGACCCGTTCGGTCGCGGCAGCCACCGCCACGTCTTCGGTGGCCGAGTCCGGCGTCCCGTCGGCCGCCGTTGATCGCGAACTGCTCTACTCGATGCTACTGCAGCGTCGTTTCGAAGAGCGCTGTGCCGAGATGTATGCGATCGGTCGAATCGGCGGCTTCTGCCACCTCTACATCGGGCAGGAAGCGGTGTCGGCCGGTGTCATCGCACAGCTGCGCCCCGATGACTACATCATCACGACCTATCGGGATCACGGGCAGGCACTGGCGCGCGGCATGACGCCGCGTGCGGTCATGAGCGAACTGTTCGGCCGTCAGGACGGCTGCGCGCGTGGCAAGGGCGGCTCGATGCACATGTTCGACAAACAGCTCGGGTTCCTTGGTGGGCACGGCATTGTCGGCGGTCATATTCCCATCGCCGCCGGTGTCGGCTTCGCCATCAAGTATCGGGGCGGAGATCAGGTCATCGTCTGCTTCATGGGCGAAGCGGCCGTGAACAACGGCGCCTTCCATGAGGCGCTCAACATGGCTGCACTCTGGAAGCTGCCGTGCCTGTTCGTCATCGAGAACAACCGCTACGGCATGGGCACCGCGGTCGAACGCGCCTCGGCCATTCACGACATCTACAAGCGCGGCGCGTCGTACGACATGCCGCGTGATGTGGTCGACGGGCAGGATGTGCACGCCGTGCGCGCCGCCGCCGCCGACGCCATCGACCGCGCGCGAAAGGAGAGCATGCCCACGCTCCTCGAGATTCGCACGTACCGTTTCATGGGACACTCCATGTCCGACGCGGTGAGCGGCACCTACCGCACAAAGGAAGAACTGGAGCAGTACCTCAAGCGCGATCCCATCGCGCTGCACCGCCAGCGCATGGAAGAAGCCGGCACCATCACTGCCGCCGAAGTGGCCGCCATGGACGAAGAGATCAAGAAGATCGTTCAGGACAGCATCGACTTCGCCGAACAGAGTCCAGAGCTGCCCGTCGAAGCGCTCATGGAAGACATCCTCGTCGAAACCACGAGCTGAGAGCGCATAGACCATGGCCGTGATCACGTACCGCGATGCGCTCAACATGGCGCTCCGCGAAGAAATGCAGCGCGACGATCGCGTCTTCCTGATGGGTGAGGAAGTCGCCGTCTATCAGGGCGCCTACAAGGTGTCCAAAGGGCTGTTGCAGGAGTTCGGAGAGATGCGCGTGGTGGACACGCCCATCACGGAACTCGGATTCGCCGGCGTGGGCGTCGGCGCCGCGATGGCGGGCCTGCGCCCGATCATCGAATTCATGACGTGGAATTTCTCGCTGCTCGCACTCGACCAGGTGGTCAATGCCGCAGCGAAGATGTTGTACATGTCCGGCGGTCAGTTCCCGATGCCGATGGTGTTCCGCGGACCCAATGGGTCGGCGCTGCAACTCGCGGCGCAGCATTCGCAGGCGTGGGAATCGTGGCTCGCGCACATTCCCGGTCTCAAAGTCGTGACGCCGTCCACGCCGTACGACGCGAAGGGGCTGCTCAAAGCCGCCATCCGCGATGACAACCCGGTGTGTTTTCTTGAAGGCGAAATGCTGTACAACACGAAGGGTGAAGTGCCCAGCGACGACTACGTGATTCCGCTTGGCAAGGCGGAGGTCAAACGCGAAGGCGATCACGTCACCCTGGTCTCGCACGGCAAGATGGTGCTGGTGGCACTGCAGGCGGCCGAGCAGCTCGCGAAGGAAGGCATTCGTGCCGAAGTCGTGGATCTGCGCACCATTCGCCCGATGGACGTCGAGACCATCACGGCGTCCGTGCGGAAAACCAACCGCTGCGTGGTCGTGGAAGAAGGGTGGGAAGTGTGCGGTGTCGGCGCGCAGGTGGTGGACTATGTGCAGCGACACTGTTTCGATGATCTCGACGCCCCGGTGCTGCGTGTGCATCAAGCCGATGCACCGATGCCGTACACGAAGAGTCTCGAGAAAGCCGCCAAGCCCGACGTCCCCAAGACGATCGCGGCCGTGAAATCCGTTCTCTACATCGACTGAGGCGATCCATGGCGACCAAGGTGATGATGGAGGCGCTTTCGCCCACGATGGAAGAAGGGCGCCTCGTGAAGTGGCTCAAGAACGTCGGCGACCCCGTGAAGTCGGGCGAAACGATCGCGGAAGTCGAAACAGACAAAGCCATCATGGAGCTCGTCGCCCGCGGCGACGGCATTTTGCGCGCGCGGTTGGCCGAAGAGGGCGCGACCAGTGTGATCGGCGCCGTGATCGGTGTCATCGCTGCGGCCGACGAGGATATCTCCTCAATTACGGGCGCCAGCACGGCACCCGCAGCACCCGCAGCACCCGCAGCACCTGCGGCGGCGAGTGCACCGGAGAGTGCCGCACCGTCGACTCCGGCCCCTGCGGTGTCGCCGACTCCCGATGTTGCAGCGGCAGCGCCGGGCGGTGTGGTGCGTTCGTCACCGTTGGCGCGTCGCATGGCGGCCGAACGCGGGGTCGCGCTCGGGGCGATCGCGGGCAGCGGGCCTAATGGTCGCATCATCCGTCGCGATATCGAGGCGGCGGCCACGGCCGCGCCGGTTGTGGCAGCAGCGGCGGCGGACAGCACGGCATCAGCGCGCGACAGCGTAGTCACCACGACGGCCACCAAACCGACGGTCGTAGCCAGCACCGCCATGCAGATCGACGGCGAATTCAAGGACGTCGCGCTGACGCAGATCCGCAAAACCATCGCGCGTCGCCTCAGTGAGTCGATCGGGCCGATTCCGACGTTCTATCTCACCTCGGAAATCGACATGACCAAGGTGGGCCAACTGCGCGAGCAGATGGTGGCCGCCGGTGAGCAGTTCAAGGTGTCCGTCAACGACATCGTGATCAAAGCCGTCGCGCTGGCGCTGACGCGTCATCCGGAGTGCAACGCACACTGGATGGGTGATCACATCCGCTACTTCTCGGCCGCCCACATCGGTATGGCGGTGGCGACCGACGACGGACTGATTGTCCCGGTCATTCGCGACGCCCACACCAAGGGGATCGGGCAAATCGGCAAGGATGCGCGCGACTTCGCCAAGCGGGCGCGCGAGCGCAAACTGGCACCGGCCGAATACACGGGCGGCACCTTCTCCGTCTCCAATCTCGGCATGTTCGGGATCGACCAGTTCACGGCCATCATCAACCCACCCGAAGCGGCCATTCTCGCCGTTGGTGCGACGGAGACCAAACCGGTCTGGGAGAACGGTGCGTTCGTGCCACGCCAGCGCATGCGGGTCACGCTCAGCTGTGATCATCGCGTCATCGACGGCGCCATCGGCGCGAAGTTCCTGCAGACACTCCGGCAACTGCTGGAAGCACCGATGATGATGTTGTTCTAGGCCAAAACGTGCGCCCTGTCACACAC
>JAGNMU010000289.1 GCA_017991005.1 Gemmatimonadaceae bacterium
TCGCGGATGTCATTCGCGCGTGCCCAAGCCTGGAACGCCGCTTCCTCGTCAGGCGTTAACCGTGTCGTTTCGTTGTTCATTTCTTGCCCCACCGGACCAAGCCCGATACGCCTGTGAACTGGTCGTGCCCCACTTCGGCCCGCGGCTCGCTTCCCTCGTTGTAATCACTCACTAGCGCCCCCGGTTGAAGTACGCCCGCGCCGTGGTCAAGACGTGCCCGCCCTTTTTCCGAGCCTGCGCGGTGTACCGCTGGACGTACGACAGAAACAACTGCATCTGCCGATCGCTCGCGTCGGTATCGCGTCGCAGTTTTTCCAACTGCGCGGCTGCATAATGCACGAGCGCCTGGTGATAGATACGGAGATCCGTGCGACTTTCCCCGGCGACCGTGAACGGTTCCTGCGTGTCCGAGGTCAACGGGGTCGGCGCGGCCACGTACGGCACGACCGCTTGCGCACTGGCGCCCGGTCCGGTGGACGGCGTCGGCCAGAAGCCGAGATACGACGCGCCGCCCTCGTGCCGCTGGTAATACACCTCCGGGAAGCTCGCCGCCGACGACGCCGTTGTGCTCAGTTGCCATCCCGGCATAAACCGATTCAGCCACGGCACATCGCGACGCGGCAGATCGTCGCCCGCGAGAATGGTCACGTTGCTGCTCACATCGGTGTAGATGAACTGCACCTGATCCTTCGAGAAGCGCACGAAATCCCCATCGGGGATCACCGTCGTACTCATCAGGTCGTATTCGGCGGTGGGCAGGGAGAGCGGCCCGACACCCGACGACCCGCCGCGCATCCCAATCGTGGCGGTGCGTTGCAGGCACTCCGTCAGGTCGGCAAACTGCGCCTGCCCTTCGTTGACTGCCGCTTTCCGGCGTGCCGTTAGGAACAGCACGGTGCTGTCGTCGGTGCCGAGTTCCCGATCCAGACGGCCCGTGTACAGACTTGAGAACAGCGTCATCGGACGATCACCACATCGCAGGTTGCCGTGGAACTAGAATTGCTGCTCGTCAGCGTGAATCCGGTTGTGGCCTTGGACGACCACGAGACGGTTTCCTGCGCGGAGCATCCGATCTGCACGAGGTAGTTCGCGTCCGGCTCGTTCTCGCCAATCACCGCCGACAAGCTGGAGCACGATCCGCAACTCGCCGCCGTGTTCGTGGAGAACAGGAACGTGCTATTGCTGGTGTTCACGTCGGAGATTGTCGCGGGAATCGTGTTCTCGCCCTGCGTGATCGCGATCTTCAGCCCGAGGTCAGACGGATACAGCGTGCCCGTGACGACGTTCCAGCGGCCCGACACCGGACTGCCATAGGTAATCGCGACCGTGCGCGCGAACGTGACGGCGACGGTGCCGGACGTGGCGAACTGGCGCTGCACCCGGAGATTCCGGCCCGCGCTGGGAATCAGCCCGAGCGACGGCTGGCGCACAAAGCATTCGGGCCAGATGTTGCCTTCCGGGTTCGCAAAGGCATTCAGCACCGGATAGGGCGTGCAGCGGAGCGAGGCCAGCGGACCAGGCGTCAACGACGTATCCCCGAACGTGTACGTGCCGCGATAATCAGGTAGGTTGCGCTGATTGAACGCGTGAACCGTCCCGACTACCTCCAGGTACATCGGGTACGTCACGTAGGTCGTATTCGTCACGACGAAGGGCCACGTGATCTCCGCGTCGTAGTAGTTATTCGACAGCAGCAACTGTCGGGGATGGCTGTCGGCATGAACCGACATCGTGCCGGACGACGTGAACCGCGTATTGGTAATCGCCGTCGCGGACGTGGTCAGCAGTTCGATCACGATGTCAGACGGCGCCCCGGACGGCTGCAAGAGACAGTCGCGCACCGTCACCACGTTGCCCGCCGACCCCAACAGAAAACGATTCTTCACTTCTGCGCGAATCTCGCTAATCGCGATGTTCCCGCCCGTGATCCAGAAGTCGGCGTTGTCGTTGTGCGTGGTCGAGCCGCCACGCACTTCCACGTTCCCCTCAGCCGTCTTCAACCCGTACGTGTTGAACGCCAGATTCAGACCAAGGAACGTATGGTTGAGGATGTTCAGATCCCAGTTGTCGTTGATCCAGCCATAGGTATTGTTTTCGAGTTCGACCAGTGTGTACAGCATGTCGCTTGAGGCGACCGCCCCGTCTGCACCGTCCGGCATCCCTGCGGCGATACCCTGGTAGAACCCACTCACGCTGGAGCGGTCGATATGCCCTTGCAGCGTCTCCGTCCCAACGCCGCCGTACCCGCCAAGCACAAGACCGCGCGTCGTACCGCGACTCCCGGCATTGACGACCTGGAAGCCGGTAATCGTGAAGTACTTGTTGCGCTTCAGCAGCAGCGCAATCCCGTCACTCGCGCCGTCATAGCTCAGTTTTGACTTTGCCGGTCCAGCGCCCTGAATCGACACGAACACCTGCCCCAATGGGGCGTCCGCGTTGCCAATGGTCACGCCCGAGGTAATGCGGCATGTCTTCGCCGGCCATAGCACCGTCCCCGCGTACTGATACGAGGCAGAGGCGGCGGCGTCGAAAGCCGCCTGAATCGCGGCGGTATCGTCGGTGGACCCGTCGCAGACCGCGCCGTAATCGGTCAGGAGCACGGTCGCTGGCGCACTCGTCCCGCCGTCAGACGTGGCCGTGCGTACCATGACGCGCTTGTCGATGACGCGATCCGCCGAGAGCGCCTGCGATGCGGCTGGGACAAACACCGTCGCCAGGAGCACCCGCGACGCGGGCAAACTCGGCACGGTAGGCGGTAGGCCGACAGACCCCTGCACCACGGAGACGGCGCCGCTGCTGTTCACGACGATTAGATCAAAGCGGTGCCGACTGCCGTTCGCCTGCTGCAACGTGACCGACGTGCTACTAACCGCGACCGTCGCGCCGTTGATCTGAATCGATCCAGCGGCCACGTTGAACGTGTGCCCGCTGCTCCACGTCACCGCGCAGCCGCTAAGTACGCCCGTCCCCTTGATGCCCAACACGAGCGCATCCACATCCGCTTGCATCCACAGGGACTGCGACGGATTCACGCCCGGCGTATTCGAGTTGGGAATCGTGAATTGTGCCCGTGCCGACGACGGCAGCAGGAGCAGCAGCGCCAGCAGGAACCGCTTCACAGCGCCCCCGTGACGATGATCGCCCCCGTCCATGTCATCTGCGCCGCCCGCGCGCCACCAGCCAGCGAGTAGATCACGTCAAGTTTCGGATCGTTCGCGGTGCCTGTGGCTTCGGCCGAGCGGAACTGTAGATACGCCTGTGCCGCCGATGCCCATGAGCCGGTGAAGCTGTTGAGTAGATCCCACGAGCCACGCAAAGCGAAACGGCTAATGCCCGTCAGTGAGACATTGCTGATGCCGGACGCGTTCAGCGTCACAGCGGTATAGCCGGAATCACTCGTATTGACGCTGCCGTTTGCGACGGAGCCAAACGACACGCTGCCGACGTTGGCGAAATCGGACGCGGCAATGGCGCTATTGGACGCAGGCGTCGCGGCGACGACGTGCAGATCCATCGCGCCGAGCGTCGTATTCGTCCCGTTGCCCCACACCGATAGCTCGGCACTGCTGATCGACGCCGTCGCGCCAAGTGCCGACGTATCGAACGTCGCAATTGAGCGAATGCACCGCTGGTATTGGTTCAGCGTTGTAGAGGCTTGTAGCCAGACGTAGAGGGCACTATCGCCACCACCAGCCCCGACGCCGGCTCCCGCACGCAGCACCGCGAGCGTTTCATCGACGCCTTGCCGATCAACCCAGTCATCGACTGTCGTTCCGCCGACGCTCGGATACTGCGTAAGCGTGGCGAAACCCGCCGAGAGCGCCGGCATATAGCGATCCGCGACCGCCCAATCCCACGCGTGCAGCGCCCACCAGAACGGCCGACAGGCGTAGTACACCCGCTTGCCATACTTCGGGTGCGTGCGAATATCCGCTTGAACCGTGCCATCTCCGAGATCGACCAAATAGGCATGGGGCAGGATCGCCAGAATCCTGCCCCGATACCCGATATCCGTGGACCGAATGCACAGCACCCACCGTGCCAGTCGGCCCAGGATCGGCTCGTCGAGGATCGCCAGCAGCAGCGGTTGCCACCGACGAAACCACGCCGCATCGAACGCGCGCCACGGCTCCGACACTAGGTCATGTACTCCACGGCGATATAGGCCGAGGCGCTGCCGGTGAACGTGCTATTCAGACGGGCGCGCACCCGTCCATCCTTCGGGATGCTGTGGGTCGTCACGAACTGCCCCGACGCGCCAGGCGGCGTCCGCAGAAAAATCGTATCCTGCGGCGAGGCGAGCGCGGTCGAGTTCGCAACTTCGCACTGCCACAGCGCGTTCGTGTCCGATCCCAATATCCACGTCACCAGCGCAGGCCGATGCTGGCCGGTCGCGAAATTGACCGTGCCGAGCTGCGTTGAGTCCACTTCCGCGATGAGCGTCGAGGTCGATGGATTCGATGCCGGCTGCGCCGTGGTCGAGTTGATCGGGATGTTTCCCCAATCGCGCCACGCCATGACTAACCGACCCTCGTGCTGGCGATGTACCGAACGTAGCCCCGCAACGCCACATTGAAGTTCGCGATCGGGTTGGCCACCGAGGACAGCACGGCGCGGATCGTGGACCCCGCAGGCACCCACAGTCCCTCGTCTTCACCCGCTGAGGCCGTGACGGCCGAGAGTAGCGGCCCCGTCGTCGAGGTACCCCAAGTGAGCGTCGCGATCGTCTGCGCCTTCGTGCTGTTGGAACCATCGCCCCAGTCACGTCCAGCCGCCGACGTGCTGCCACCTTCGCTCTTGATCTTCAGCGTGTTGCCGCCACTCGACGTGGTCGAACAGTACGCGCTGACTTCCGTCACGAACCAGTCCTCGTACGAGGGCACGATCCAGGACGTAATCAGCGCCGACGATGCCCCCGACGAGGTCGCCCCGCCCGCTGCGAATGAGGCCAGTTGCGACTTCGCGCCGTACACCGGCCCCTTCTGCCTTGAATAACCCATGTGATCGATCCTTCTGAAAAAGGACCGCGCGAGTCAGCCCCGCGCGGTCACAGGGTTGTTAAGCTCCGGCCGTGCCGTAGGCGCCCACCCACGTCCACGCACCCACCGAGAAGCGGTGCCGCACCTTGAAGATGCGGTTGGAGGTGCGCGGGTCGATCGCCATCGGCTCCATTGAAATGGGCACGCGGCGATAGAAGGTCAGGCCGTGCTGCGACTTGTTGCCCGCGAGCAGGAACCACGCATCGGGATCGGTCAGGCGGGGATTGACGACGATGTCCCACGTCCGGCGCGACTTCAGCGGGTTGCGGTCGTTGTCGCTCGATCCCGGCAGGCCGGTCGAGTTCACGAGACGATCCGCGAGGAACTCCAGCGCGGGCGGAATGACCAGCTTCCAGGAGGTGATCGGCGCGGCGAGGTGCCCCGCTTCGTCTTTCTGGTCGGTCTGCGTGTCGATCATCGCCTGCGCCAGCGACGTGGCCGAGAGGTCCGCGTCCGTGCTCGGGCGGTTCTTCGCGGTGCCGCCACCCTTCAGCAGATGCGCGCTGTTGAACAGCGAGACACCGTCCGGCGTGGTTTCCGTGGTGAAGCCGTTGTTGAGCGGGTTCGCCGCGCGGCCTTCCTCGACGTACCGCGCCGAGAACGCGAGCCATTCGCCGGCTCGGTTCAGGAGCGATTCCATGTCGTCTTCAAGCGCCGTCTGCGTCACCTCGAAGCCGAGGCCGTTTTCGGTGTGCGTGAAGTCCTTGGTGTAGCCCTGACGGAGCACGTCCATCGCGTAGGTTTCGCCTTCGGGCTTGCTCTGCGTGTCACCGAAGGGCGTGTACGTCACGATGCGCTCGTACTTGCGATCCGAGGTCTTGACGTTGTAGTAGCCCGTGTAGATGCGCGACAGCTCCTTGAGCTGCCCCTTCATCACACCGGCCATTGTCTTCTCTACGT
>JAGNMU010000290.1 GCA_017991005.1 Gemmatimonadaceae bacterium
CCAGTTCAATGCGACCGATTTCGGTGGGCTGAATGTCCTGACCGCGACGCACCGACACGACGCCCGTGTTCGAGATGGTCAGTTCAGCGGCATCCGACGGGACACGAATGGGCGGCTGCAACGTCTGTCCGCCACTCGTGACCAGGACGCCCTGATCGGAGATCTGAAAGCTGCCGTCACGGGTGTACGTCGTTTCACCCGACGGCATCTGTACTTGGAAGAATCCCTCGCCTTCCACCGCGATGTCGAGATTACGATTCGTCTGCTCGAGCGGGCCCTGCTGATGCATGCGTTGCACACCAGCCAACCGCGTGCCACGTCCAACCTGAATCGCCGGCGCGGTTTCGGCATCGGGATCGCCGAGAATCTGCTGACCCTGTACGGTCTGATACAGCAGATCTTCGAAGTGGGCGCGACTGCGCTTGAAACCCGGCGTGTTCACGTTGGCCAGGTTGTTGGAGATGATTTCGGTGCGGGTCTGCTGCGCCATCATGCCGGTAGCGGCGGCGCGAAGTGCCGGATTCATGTTGTGATCCTGGTCTAGACGGGCTTGGCGAGATCGGTCACGGCGATTCCGCGTACCGCATCAATGGTGGACAGCGTCTTCTGCGCGGCGCCGTAGCGATGCAACACGTCGATCATCGCAGTCATCGCGGTCATCGGATTCACGTTCGATTCTTCGACGAATCCCTGTCGGACCACACGTGCGGCGGGCGGCATCGGTGTGCGCCCGGCCACAGGCACGAACTGCGTGCCCCCTTCGTGTTCGAGCTGGGTGCCTTCGGGCACCGTTTCCACGCGGAGGCGCTGGAGCGGCTTCCCGTTCACTTTCACCAGGCCGCTGTCGTCCACTTCCATGACGCCCGGGGGCAGCACGATCGGGCCGTCTTCGCCAAGCACCGGATTGCCACGCTCGTCGATGAGTTGGCGTTCGGCATCGAGATGGAAGCTGCCATTCCGCACAAAACGCTCGCCGCCCGGGGTCTGGGTGACAAAGAACCCGCGCCCTTCGATGGCGAGGTCCATGGCGTTGTGTGTTTCGGTCAGCGTGCCGTCGGTGAGGTCGAGGGCGGTATCGGTCGTGGCCAGCGCATCCCCCATGATGCGGGCGAAGGCCGTTTCGGCCTTGAACCCGCGGGTGGACGCGTTGGCGAGGTTGTTGGCGAGCACCGCCTGGCGCCGTTCAAGCATCTGAAGGGCGGCAGCGGCGCTGCTCATTCCGTTTGGTCGTACTGGATCTGGCATGGCGTGCGGGCTAAGGGTGCACGAACTCACAGGCCAGAAATGCAATGGTCGGGCCACGGGGGACCCGACCAGGGGGGAATTCTTAAAGTGTTGATTCGTAACTACTTAACTACAGTACAGAGATCGAAGACAGAAGATTGGAGATCGTTGATCAGCGGAAGATCATGCCGTGGGCGGCTGGAGTTGCCGAGGGCCGGTAGAAATGGCAAGGAGGAGCTGGACGGCGTCGAAGGGGAGGCCGGTTTTCCAGGCGATGTCACTGGCCGAGGCGCCCGAGGCGGCCATGGCTTCGACGGCGCGGGGCGTCCGCTGATGTTTGCCACCGATGCGCGGCACGCTGCGTGGCGTGAGGCGATTTTTCGCACGCGGCGTCAGGGCCACGGCGCCAACCAGCGCGCCTTCCGCGGCGGTCACCGAACGCGACGTCGACTGGCGGCGTACGAGCAGCGCGGTCAGGCCACTGAGGAGCGATACGGCCAGCAGGGCCGGCGCGGCGTACTGCCGGACGGGGACGGGCAAGTCGGTGAGCAGACGTTCACGGGCCATGCGGCGCGCCGATTCGACGGTGGCAACGGCCCGCTTCGAGAAGGCGGCCATCGGTGCCGACCGCGATGAGACCTGCGACACCACCGGCGACACCACCAACGCGCCGACCAGGACACCACCCACCGTCACGCTGATCCCGAGTGCACCGATCAGCAGCGAGCGCACCAGCAACGACGACGCCGACGCCAGGCGCACGCGGTCGAGGACCTGTGCCACCGAGGCGTTGCTCATGCGATGTTCTCCCGGAGCGGCTTGAGATCCACGCGCAGTTTGCTCAGCGCCTTCGACCGAATCTGCGACACGCGTGATTCCGTCAGTTCGAGCACCTTGGCGATCTCGTGCAGCTTGAGCTCTTCGAAATAGTACAGCGACAGCACCACACGCTCCTGCTCTTTGAGACGCATGATGGCGTCTTTCAGGTGCGACACTTCCTGCTCATGCGTGAGTGATTCCTCCACTTCGGAATCCTCGCGGCTCGGCAACATCTCGGCGGGTGCCGGTGCGGCGTTTTCACGTTCGCCCGGCGCGCGATCGAGCGGAATGTGATGCGCACCTTCCACGTCGGCCTGCCAGCGCCAGAGCGTGTCCATGTCGACATTGAGCTGCGCGGCCAGTTCACGATCTTCCGGCGCACGACCATGCTCACGCATCCACGCTTCACGCGCAGCGCTGATATCGCGCGTCTTGCGGCGAATCGAGCGCGGCACGTGATCCTGCTTGCGCAGCTCGTCGAGAATGGCGCCACGAATGCGCGGGGCGGCGAAGGTGCTGAAGGCAAGACCGCGCGTGGCGTCGAAGCCCTCGAGCGCCGTCATGAGTCCGATGGTCCCGGCGCTCACGAGTTCATCGAAGTCGGCGCGTACGGCGAGCGTGCGGGACACCTGGCGCGCCACATGATGGACGAGACCAAGATGATCCTGCAGCAGGCGATCACGGGCGACGTCACTGCCGGCGTGGTACGACTGCCAGAGCTTGGTGTTCATGGCTGCAGATCCTTGGGGCGTTGCGTAGGTCACGATCAGACACCGGGGCGAAGTGATGACGTCCCGGCCAGCGTGCGCATCACGGCTTCGTGAGCAGCAATCGCCGCGGGCGAGCCCGCTGCCGCATCGGGGAACAACATCCCCGCGCGGAGCGCAGCATCGAGCGTCGGGTCGGATGGAATCGCACCTGCCAAACGGAGCGAACACCCGAGAAACTGACGAGCACCGGCATCGATGGCGTCGAAGCAACGGGCGGCTTCGCTCCCTTCATGCCGATTGACGAGTACATCAAGTGGAAGGGCACCATGCCGGGCGTGGACCGCCTTGCATAGCGCATAGGTGGATGCGAGACCGATGGGGTCCGCGCCGGCCGCAATCGCCAGCAACCGTTCATTTGCGTGCGGCGTGATGGCCGCCGATACCGTATCGAAGCGCGATCCGCAGTCGATCACCACGAGATCCATGCCCTGCGACAGTGCGCTGATGCGACGGAAACAGGCTTTGCGTTCGGCGGCCGACAACGCTGCCATGGGGCCATCGGTGAAACGAACCGGGCCACCGGCGACCAGGGTGAGTGTGGTGCTCACCGGCGTCGCGATGTCCATCGGTGAAAGCTGCCCACTGCGCAGATCCTGCCACCCGGCGCGCACCGGCACGCCCAGCAGCATCGACAGCGGACCCACGTGTTCATCACCATCGATCAGCAACACCCGATAGCCTTCGCCTGCGGCCGCGACGGCCAACAGCGCTGCCACGAGCGTGGTGCCACTCCCGCCTCGGCCGCTCGCGCACAGCAACGTCGGTGCGCCACCCTGCCCGCCGCGATCACCGGCGCGACCAGACGCATCGCGCATGGACGCATCACGCGCCTGGCGCAGCAATGCATCCACCTGCGAACGCCCGGACGGCGACTGGGTGAGCATGGAAGGATTCACGCGGGGAGCCAGTCGGACTCGGCGTCCACACCCAAGCCGTACGAGCGCAACACACGCGGTACGCCGGGCTTGAGATCGGTCGGGACATCCTGTCCGTCGGTGATCCAGCGAACGGGCAGTTCCATCGACAACGCGAGTTCGGCCACGCCGGTCCCGCGCGGGACTTCGTCGATCTTCGTGAGCAATAGATGCGATGCCCCGCGATGGGCACGCGTATTGGCGTACGAACGCGAAATGTCGAGCGCCAGATCGGGGCGCAGCGACGCCGGCATCACGAGATGCACTTCATCGGGCGCCAGCGCATCGAGCAGCGACCGCCACCGTTCGGTGAGTTCCGCAGAGGCGGGGCTCCGGCCCGGTGTGTCGATGATGATCACGTCGCACGACGACAGGCGCTTCAAGGCCGCGTCGATTTCACCCGCATCGTACACGACTTCAAACGGCACGTCGGCCAGTTCGGCGTAGGTGGCGAGTTGCTCCATGCCGCCCACACGATAGGTATCGATGGTGAGCAATCCCGGACGCGCGGCGCCAAACATGCCGCGACGCACGGCCAGTTTGGCGGCCGTGGTGGTTTTGCCCGCACCGGTCGGACCAACAAGCGCAATGCGATACGGCTTGCCATCGGTCTTCCGCATGTTCGGCGGAAAGGGCAAGGGTTCCAGACGCAAACGCACACGGTCGAGTGTGGACGATGGCGCGGCCAGCACTTCCACCATCGGCACACCGCCATCGCGCACGGTACGCGTATGCAAGATCATCACATCGTCGCCCAACGAGCGACGGGCGCGGTCGGCAACATGCGACAGGTCAGCGCCGCGGAATCGTTCAGGAGCCATGTGGCATCTCCCAGGTGGCGACGCTGCTCAGCGTGATCGCGGCCGGCAACTCGGCCAGCGACACGACGGGCAAACTGGGCAGCACCGGTTCAATGAGTCGACGCACACCAACACGCAGCGACGGCGGCGTGATGAGCGGCAGCGGACGGCCATCCACGGCGTACGTGGTGGCCAGGTGATTCAAGTCGCGCAGCATGCCGGCCAACGATTCCGGCGTGAGCACCGGTGCATTGGGCTGCGACGCGCGCGGTGAGAAGAGTCCCATCAGCGCCGACTCGAGCCGGCCGCCGATGGTGATGCCGCGAACCACACCCGTGCCGTCGGCGAAGAGTCGCGCAATGACGTTGGTGAGTGACTTGCGCACGACTTCGGTGAGTGCTTCTGGATCCTTGGTCGTTTCGGCACCATCGCCCAGCGCTTCGAGGATGGTGACGAGATCGCGAATCGGCACACGCTCGCGCAGCAGGCGCTGCAGCACGCGATGCAGCACACTCAGCGACACCTTGCCCGGAATGATTTCTTCCACCAGCGCGGGGTGCGTCTTCTTGAGTGTCTCCACCATCTCCTGCACTTCCTGGCGGCCCAGCAATTCCGACGCACTCGCCTTGAGTGTTTCCAGCAAGTGTGTGGCAACCACCGTGGTGGGTTCCACCACTACGTAGCCCAACGCTTCGGCCTTCGAGCGGCTCGAGCCGGCAATCCAGCGCGCGGGCATGCCGAACGACGGATCGATCGATTCCATGCCTTCGATTTCCGCCACCACGCCGCCCGTGTTGAGCGCCATCATGAATCGCGGCAGCACTTCGGCGCGCGCCACTTCCGAGCCGCGCAGCTTGATCACGTATTCGTTGGCCGGCAGACGGATATCGTCGCGAATGCGAATGGGCGGCACCAGAATGCCCAGTTCGAGTGCGGCCTGTTTGCGCAGCAGCGAAATGCGCTCCAGCAAGTCGCCACCCTGGCTTTCATCGATGAGCGGAACGAGCGCGTAGCCCACTTCGAGTTCGATGGGATCGATCTGCAGCAGATCACGCATCGGATCCGACGGCGCGGGCGCTTCCACTTCGGTGGGCGCAGCGCTCACCAGCGCGAGTGCTTCGCGGCGCGTTTCCGCCTGACCCGACAACCGCGCCAACACCGCGGCGCCCGTCGCCAATGCAAAGAACGGAAAGAGCGGCAGACCCGGAACCAATCCGAACATGCCGAGTACCGCGGCAGCCATCCACATCGCGCGCGGATGTGAGCCCAACTGACGGCTCAGCACCACACCCATGCGATCGGTGCCCGTGGCACTCGTGACCATGAGACCGGCCGCGGTGCTGATGATCAGCGCCGGCACCTGCGACACGAGACCGTCGCCGACGGTGAGCAGCGTATACG
>JAGNMU010000291.1 GCA_017991005.1 Gemmatimonadaceae bacterium
AGGTCTGTTGGGCGGCAAGCACGACCAGGCCGTTTGGCGTGGCGTCGGGATCGCCCAGCATGAGAGTGACGGCCTCGGCGACGGTTCGGCCGGGCAACGCCCCAAGGACATCGGCGCGAGGGCATGACAGCTGTTCAGCGTGCAGCGCCGCCTCGAGTGCGTCGGCGCGGAGGTCGAGGGTGCGCGCGATGAGTCCGTCAAACGCGGCAATGACGATCGCCATTCGCTGTCCGATTCTGGTGCGTACGCTACGCGAGTGTTTCGCCGCGATAACTCGCGTCGAGCAGTTCCACCGGATGCACGACACGCGCGGCCGATCCGCTGCGCAGCAGTCCCGCGCCAATCTGCATCATGCATCCAGGGTTTCCGGTGGCGACAAACGCGGCGTGTGTATCGGCAATGCGGGCCAGCTTGGGAGCGAGTACCGCGTCCGATGTGTCCGGCTCGACGAGGTTGTAAATGCCGGCGCTACCGCAACACTGATCGGCGTCTTCCAGCGGTATCAGCTCGAGCGCCGGAATCGCGGCCAGCACGGCGCGTGGTGGGTGCACCACGCGCTGGGCGTGCATCTGGTGGCACGGCGGATCGTGCGTGACGCGCAGGTCGACCGGTTGTCCGGGTCGCGGACCGACCGCCGCCAGCAACTCACTCACGTCGCGTGCGCGCGCCGATATCTGCGCTGCCCGCGCCGCCCATGCGGGATCGTCGTGCAGCAGATGCCCGTACTGTTTGACCATCGCTCCGCAGCCCGCAGAGTTGATGGCGATCGCGGCGTCTGGGACACGCTCGAATGCGGCGATGTTGCGACGCGCCAGCGCACGCGCGCCCTCGAGATCGCCGGCGTGCGCGTGCAGGGCCCCGCAGCAGTGCTGGTTGGCGGTGGCCGCCACCTGATACCCGTTCTCGCGGAGCACACGCACGGTCGCGGCATTCACATGGCCGAAGAGTCCCTCCATCACGCAGCCCGTGAGCGGCGTGACCGTCAGCGGCGTGACGGTGAGCGGCGTGAGTGCCGCGGCAGGCGAAGCGGCGCGTGCAGCGCGCATGTCCGCATCCGACGCGGCAGATGCGGCCGACGCGCGGCGTCGGGCGGGCGACGTGGACGCGAGCATCGCCAACGGAAAGGCCAAGCGATTCGGGAGTACCGCGCTGAGTGCACGAGGAATGCCGGTCGCGCGCGCCACGCGGGCGAGTGTGAGTCCGAGGTGCAGCAGCGTGGTGCGTTGAAAGATCGCAAGGATCACCCGTGCCACCCACGGCGTGCCGCGCACTGGTGCCATCGTGGCGCGCGTCGCCTCGAGCAGATCGCCGTACGGCACGCCGGACGGGCAGGCGGTTTCGCAGGCGCGGCAACCGAGACAGCGGTCGAGATGTTGGCCGGCGTCGGGATCGTCGAGTGCAATGTCGCCCTCGAGCAATCGTCGCATGAGGACGAGCCGACCGCGCGGGCTGTCGTTTTCATCCTCGAGATTGACGTACGTCGGACATGCCTGCAGGCAAAACCCGCAATGCACGCACGCGTCGAGTCCAGCCGATGCCTGCGCGAGTGGCGTGCCGGGAATGGCGCAGCGCGCCGTCATGCTGTGCGCAGTCGTCATGCGGCACCCACGGGCGCACCATGTGCACCGAGGATACCGGGATTGAGCACCCCGGCCGGATCCAGCGTTGTGCGAAGGCGCTGCGAAATGACATCGTCAATCGACGACGGCTGCGCACCCCACGCCTCTACCGGCAGTCGCTCGGCGAGGGCGCGTGCCGGCAGGCGCCAGCCACGCACATCGCCGGTGCCGCCATCGGCATCAGCAGCGGAGTCCACATCCCCGTTGTTGTCGGCGCACTTGCCGCTCATGCGCAGCGCGCCGCGCAGTGGTTCGATTATGGTGTGCACCTCGCGCGCGCGATGTTGCGCCATCCATGTCGACACGTGCTGCCACGTGTCACCCATGCGCGACGGCGCATCACTCGATCGGATGGTCGTATTGCCCGACTCGAGGGTGCGCACCGCATCCCACACGGCGACGTCGACCGGAACGAGATCGCCGAGTACCGCAAGCGCCTGACGGATGGCATGCACGCGAGTCCGATTGCCGGTGGCTCGTGCAAGCAGCACGCAGCGGTCTGCCTGTGCCGCGCCGCCCAACACACCCGTCGCGTGGTCGGTGAGCACAACCAACGACACCAACGCGCTCGTCACCGCCAGGAGTGGCGGCGTATTGAGTCGCTGCGCCAACGCCGTCAGTGCGGCGGCGCGCGCGTCAGTCGTTGCTGGCCAGTCGAGGTGAATGGCAAACGATTCGTCGATGGCTGGTCGCGCGTGCAGCCGCAGGCTGATTTCGGTGATCACGCCCAATGTGCCCCACGCGCCGGTGGTCAGGCGCACCAGGTCGAATCCGGCCACGTTCTTGACCACACGACCGCCGGCGCGCACCGGCGTGCCGTCCCCGCACACAAATGAAAGACCGAGTGCGAGGTCGCGCGCCCGACCAAACCCGAGCGACAGCGGACCGGACGATGCCGTAGCGATGGTTGCGCCGATGGTCGCCGTGCGGAGTGCGCCCGCATGCACGTAGGGATCGAGCGCCAGCCACTGGTCATGCGCGGCGGTCACGTCGGCGATTTCACCAAGTGTCGTCCCGCCGCGCACGGTGATCACCAGATCGCCCGGCACGTACTCCACAATGCCCGAGAGCCCACGCGTCGTGATGCGGCGTGTTGCCGTCACCGGACGTCCCGCATCGAGCCACGTGCCCGACCCCACCACTCGCACCGATGTGCGCGCGGCATGCACCCCCGCGAGCAGCTCCGACAATTCCGTTGGCGTTGCGGGCGTCTCCGGTGCGTCGGTCACACTCGGCTCAGACATGTTTGGCACCCGTGGAGCCATGCCATTCGCGGCAGCTCTTGACCGGCACCACTTTGCCCGGATTGGCGCGACGTTCGGGGTCGAACGCCTGACGCACGGCACACATCATGGCGAGCGAGTCGTCGTCAAACAGACTGGGCATGTATTCGAGTTTGTCGAGTCCGACGCCGTGTTCACCGGTAATGGTTCCGCCGGCGTCGATGCACGCGCGCATGATCTCCTTCATGGCCAGGTGCACGCGCGCCGACGCGTCCGCATCGCTGGCATCGTACGGGATGTTGGGGTGCAAGTTGCCGTCGCCGGCATGGAAGACGTTGCACACCTGCACGCGATGTCGCGCGCCGATGCCGGCGATCGTTTCGAGAATCTCCGGCAAACGCGTGCGCGGCACGACCGCATCCTGCACCACCAGTGATGGCGCGATGCGTCCCATGGCCCCGAAGGCTTTCTTTCGGCCCTGCCACAAGCGCATGCGTTCGTCGGCGCTGGCCGCCACACGCACCTCTCGTGCACCACTGGCGAGACAGCACTCCCGCACGAGCGCCACATCGTCGGCCAATCCGGCCTCGAGGCCGTCTACCTCGCAGAGCAGGATGGCGTCGGCATCAATGGGATATCCGGCCGCGTAGATCGAGGCCTCGACCGCACGAATCGTCGCGTTGTCCATCATCTCCAGCGCCGCCGGGACGATGCCCGTCGCGACGATGCTCGAGACGGCACGCGCGGCATCGTTGAGCCGTGTGAAATCCGCGAGCAGTGTGCGAATGGCCTGTGGCTCGGGCACAAGGCGGACCCACACGTCGGTGGCAATGCCAAAACATCCTTCTGATCCCACGAACAAACCCAGCAGGTCGTAGCCCGGCACCTCGCTGTACGGATCGCCCAGGCGACGCATGTCCCCGTTGGGCAACACCACATCGAGTGCGACCACGTGGTTGAGCGTGACGCCGTACTTGAGGCAGTGCGGACCACCGGCATTCTCGGCGACGTTTCCGCCGATCGTGCACACCGTCTGGCTGGACGGATCGGGCGCATACTGCAATCCGAACGGCGCGACGGCGCGCGACAGCCTCGCGTTGACGACGCCGGGCTGCACGTGCGCGACGCGGTTGACCGCATCGATCTCGACGATGCGGGTGAGCCGGTTCATGCCGATAAGCACCGTGTCGGACGCGAGTGACCCGCCAGAGAGTCCGGTACCGGCGCCACGTGGCACAAACCCGATGCCCAGCTCGGCGAGCAGGCGAACGATCGCCACCACTTCCTCACGCGTACCCGGAAAAACAGCCAGCCGCGGCATCGCGTGATATCCGGGCAAACCATCGGCATCATAGGCCACCAGTTCGGCCGCACGCTGCTTGACCCAGCGGGGGCCGACTATCGATGCGAGACGAGTCGCGAGCACGCGAAGCGGGTTGAAAGCGGGACGGGGTGGAGACGACGCCGAGTGGCCGTGCAGATGCCGTGAAAACTAGCACGGTCTGCGGGGGGTGAACGGTCAATCGCTGCCGTCAGTCGCCCTGAAGGACCCGATCAACGATGATGCGCAGCGTCGCGAGGTCGAACGGCTTTTGCAGAACGAAGCGGTGCTGGGCCAGTATGCTGCCGGGGGCGGCATCGTCGATGGCATCACCCGAGGTCAGGATCAATCGCGTCGCCAACACGGGCGCATCGCGATAGAGTCGTTCGAGAATCGCCGCTCCCGACATGCCGGGCAAATGCAGATCGCATATCACCACATGGATCTGCTCCGCCTCCACGCGTTCGACCGGGAACAGGTGCTTGAGGGCCGCCTCTCCGTCGGCGGCTTCGAGCACGGTGTAGCCTTGCCGCTCAAACCAGCGTTTGAGCGCGAGGCGAATTCCCGGTTCGTCGTCGATGACTAACGCGCGTGGCATCCGCATTCCCTTTCCTGCGGGCGCAATGAAGGTCCGCCGTGGAATCGACAAGCGGGCATCCGCAACATGCAGATGCCCGCTGAGTTTCGACAGTGCCTCCCTCGAACTCCAGTCAGGCGTCGATCAGGCCGCTCCCCAGAATCCGGCGAGTGCTCGTCCGTCGGGCGATTCGCGGAGCTTTTCGAACGCCCGTTCACGAATCTGACGGATGCGTTCGCGCGTGACACCCATGAGTGCACCGATGCGCTCGAGGGTCATCGCTTCCGCCCCTTCATCGAGACCGTAGTACAGGTACAGGATCTTGCGTTCGCGCGGCGTGAGGTACTTCCGGAACACGCGGTCGATGAACTCCCGCATGAGCTTGAAGTCGGTCCCGTCTTCGATGTCGGCGTGCGTCTCGCCGGCAAAGCGTTCGCCGAGTGTGGAGGCTTCACGATCCTGTCGATCGATCGGTGCATCGAGCGACACTTCGGTGCTGGTGATCTGTCGAGCGCTGCGGACCTGTTCGATCGGCTCGGCCAGCAGTTTGGAGACTTCTTCGTCAGTGGGCTCACGATTGAGCACCTGCGACAGAATCATCTCCGCGCGGGCCATGCGGATGAGCTGCGAGTTCTGATTGAGCGGAATCCGCACACTGCGCGTCTGCTCAGCCAGCGCCTTCAGCACCGCCTGACGAACCCACCACACGGCATACGAGATGAACTTGACGCCCTGATCGGGATCGAACTTGCGAACGGCCTTGAGCAGCCCTTCGTTGCCGATGGCGACGAGCTCGGACAGGTCGAGACCGTGACCCTGATACTTCTTCACGTACGAGATCACGAACCGGAGATTGGCCGTCACCAACCGTTCGGCGGCAGCCTCATCACCCTTTTGCGCCAGACGCGCCAGCCGCCGCTCTTCAGCGGCGTCGGTGATCAGGGGGAGCTTTTGAATGTCGTGGAGATATTGATCGAACGCGGTGGAAGGGGAGGAGCGAAAGAATCCACGCGTTGAGCGAGATTCTGAGGTTCTGGTAGCGGCTGCTGCCTGCATACACGCCCTCGCCGAGTGGAACCGGTGGGATGACTCGTTCGAGTCAACCAAATGGGTGGGAGCGCCACGATAATGGCCTGATTGTGTGCGGTCAATGAAAACTTTCCTGAGAGCAGGAA
>JAGNMU010000292.1 GCA_017991005.1 Gemmatimonadaceae bacterium
ATCAGCGCACAGCTTGCCGCGCAGCTGCCGCCCGGGGCCGTGCGCGTGGGGGTGGGGGTGCGTTCGCTCGGTCTCCGCGAGGGGGCGCTGCACGGGGTGGGGCTGGACGACGGCAGTCGATTCGAGGCGGCGCATGTCGTGCTGGCCACCGATCCGTCGTCGGCTGCCGCGATCGCGGCGACCGCCGGCATCACACTCGAGGTTCCAACCGGCGCCCACGGGTGCACCACCCTCTACTACCACAGCCGACAGCCGCTTCTGCCCGGCAAGGCACTCTGGCTCAACGCCGATCCCAACGCCGTGGTCAGTCATGCTGTCACACTCACCGATGTCGCGCCGGAGTACGCACCAGCGGGTGTCGCGCTGCTCGCCGCCACGGCGGTTGGGCCGACGGCGGCGCTCCCCGATGACGAACTCGACGCACGGGCCCGGACCGAGCTGGCGGCCATGGCCGCAGCGGCTGGCACAGCGGTGGCTCCCGGCGACGATCTGAACCGTCTCGCCATTTGGCGGGTACCGTATGCGCAGTTTGCACAACCGCCGGGTTGGCGTGGGCATCGTCCGACGATCGCTTGCGGCGTACCGGGTGTCTGGCGGGCCAGCGAGTTCCTGCATTCCAGTTCGCTTGAAGGGGCTGCGCGCGGCGGGCAAAGCGCTGCGCAGGCCATCCTGCAGGCGCGATAAGCCTCAACCTGTCGGCTGACACATGATCCTCCCATTTCTGTCGCGGTCTCTCGCGCGCACCGTGGGCCGTGCGACGCTTGCACTCTCCTGCGCCGCCCTGTCCGCGCACACGCTCGATGCCCAGACCCTGGCGCAGCAGACACGCAGCGCCTCGGGTGGCAATGGCCCGTCGCGCATGATCTCCATCAATCCGTTTCTGCCACTCTTCGGCTACTTCGCCGGTGAGTTCGAACAGCGTGTGGCGCCGGCGGCGGCGGTCGCGCTCGCGATGTCGCATATCAAACCCAATGACACGCGGTATACGAACGTCGACGCAAAGCTGCGCATTTATCCGAGCGAGACGTTCGTCGGCTTCAACATGGCGGGTTCACTCGGTGTCGCGCGCATCGAGGACACCGACGCCGAAGATTGCGTGATTCCCGATGGTGGCGGGGCGTGCACGGGGAAGATCACACGCTCGTTCACCACGGGCAGTTTCGCTGTGGAGGGCGCGTATCAGTGGCTGCTCGGTCCGAGCCAGGTGATGGCGGTTACCGTTGGCGCGGGGGCCAAGCGCTACCTCGGCGCGCGCGAGAAATTCCGCGGGGTGGAGCGCGTGCTGCCGACGGTGCGACTGACGGTCGGGTACGCGTTCTAAGTCGTGCGACACCATGACAACGGGGGCCGGCGAGAATCGCCGGCCCCCGTTGTGTCTGCAGACGTACAGTGACTTAGAACTTGAACGCGATGCCGGCAGTGAGGAATGGCAGATTGTTTCCCGCGCTCAATTGCGCTGACGCCGCTATGCGCGGCGCGAGTTCATAGCGTCCCCCAGCCTGAATTCCGATTGCCGGATCGGAGCTGCTGGCAGTCGAAGCAGTCGTTGAGCCGCCGGTGCGCACCTCCGACTTCGTGCTGTAGCGAGTAATTCCGACCACAGGACCAGCGAACAGGTCGAGTTTTGGCACCTGCTCAAGCTGGTAGTGACCGTTCACGAAAACGACGATGGGCATGACCGTATTCGTGTACTCATACGTGTAAGTCGGCGTACGCACTCCGGTGCCGTAGTCGTTGCGCAGAATGCTGACTGCGCCCCCGATGCCAAGGCGGACCTGACCGGCGATATCCTTGATTCCTACCTCAAATCCGGCACCAAGGCCGATACCGCCCCCGACTTCGTCACCGATGACGACGCCCACGTTCAGCACCTTGCTCCCCACTTCAAACTGATTCTTCTGCGCCAACAGCACGCTCGGCGCTGCAGCAACCGCGGCCGCGAGCGCCACCGCACGTACGAGATTCTTCATGTTCATTCCGTCGTGGTGAGAGTGTACACCGCGAAATGCGGCTGCTTCCGTTCGAAGCAATCTTCAGTCGGCACGTTCGTCAAGTCCAGTCGCCTGCACGGTACACGCCGAGCGACAGCGCGCGCCGGGCATCGCGTGCGGCAGCGCACGGGACGAGTCGCGTGTCAATTGGTATATTCGGCTCGTCGGGCTCCCGCGCCGACGAACAGCATCCCTGCTCGTCTTTGCGTCTCGATTCCTGCGCGATCGTCCCCTGCTGCTTGAACTGCTGCTGGTCATCCTTGCCGTCGCGTGGTGCGGGTCACCGGGCAACCGCGGGTGATCGGTGAGAGGCTGCAGGCGTCGCGCATGGTCCGTCGCTAGAAAGAGCCCTCGCCTCGTAACGGTCGGGCTCGCTGGTCACGACCGTTTATGACGTCGCGGCTGCCGGCATTGGAACTGCGCGGTCACCGTGCGGTGCAGCCAGTCCCCGCGACGACGTGAGTTCGTCGAGCAGGCGCAGCATACGCGCCGGCTCGCGCACGATCGCGTTGTTGGGGTCCCACGCATAACCGGCCAGTACCGCCGTCACCATGCGCTGCGCATCGGTCATGGTGTCAGGGCGATTGAAGATGATGCGCTGCAGACGCCCCGAATACCACGCTTCGACACAGGCGCGAAAGGTCTCGATGCCGACATAGAGCGGCTCGACAAACTCCGCCGTCCAGTCGACGGCGTCACCGCGCAGGTGTCGATCGATCAGCGCCGTGGCGAGACTGGCCGACTTGAGCGCAATGGTGACGCCGGATGAAAACACCGGATCGAGAAACTCGGCCGCATTCCCAAGCAGCGCGTAGCTGGGGCCGATCAGGCTTTTCACACTGCACGCATATCCGACAATCGTGCCGACTGGTCGCACGATTTCGGCGTGTTCGAGCACCTTGGCCAGATAGCCGACTTCACCGATGAGCGACCAGAGCCGCTCGTGATCGGTGTCGCCCGCAGCTTCGATCATCGCCTGTTCGCCCACGGCGCCGACGGACGAGAGGCCATCGTGCAACGGGATGAGCCAGTACCAGATCTCCGGATTGTTGGGGTTGACGGAGATCAGAATTTTGTTGCGATCGAACGTCGGTTCGGTGATGTGATCGCGCACGTGACAGAACACCGAGCGCCGCATCGGAAACTCCGACGGCTCCTCGAGGTCGAGCAACCGACTGAGCGTGCGACCGAATCCGCTGGCGTCGAGTGCGAATCGTGCTTCGATGCGCCGCAACTCGCCCTGCTCGTTGCGTACGGTTACGGCCGCACCGGCGTCACTGCTTTCAAAGGCGATCACTTCTTCGCCGAACACGATATGGGCGCCGTATGCTGCGGCACCGTTGGCCAACGTCTCATCGAAGATGTCGCGACGCACCTGAAACGTCGTGGCCGGACCCGGCGTGCTCTTGTCGGGAAAGTAGATGGCCGTATCCACGCCTTGCTTGTGAAAGGCGGCACCATCCTTGAACTGAAAGCCGATCGCTTCGATGTCCGCGAGCAATCCCGCTTCTTCGAGAAAGACCATCGACTGCGGCAACAGACTTTCGCCGATGGAGAAGCGCGGAAAATGCCCGCGCTCCACCACTTCAACCGACCATCCTTTGCGCACGAGCATCGACGCGGCAACCGTGCCGGACGGACCCGCGCCGATGATCACGACGTCTGTGGAAGTGGTGTGCATGGGGAGAATGCTGGAGGTGCGGAAGGCGAAGGGGCGAAACGAGGCTATCGGTGACCGCGCTCGAGCGAGCAGAATAGTGGTGCGACCACCATCGAGACCACAACACCGACCAACATCACCAGTCCGAACGCGTGCAACACCGGCGTGTCACTCAGTGCCAAAAGACCAAGGGACAACACGGTGCTGGTGGCCGCCAGCCCGACGGCAAACCACACGTCCTGTCCCTTGGAGTGTGTGCGTTCGCTCAAGAAGATGGCGAAATCCACGCCGATTCCAAAGACGAGATAGAGTGCGAGAATGTGAAAGAGCTGCAACGGTTCTCCCAAGAGACCCACCACGGCCAGGGCTGACAGACTCGCGGTGATACTCGGCGCCAACACGCGCCACGCCGACCGGCCGTACCGAGGCAGAAAGAGCAGCCAGATCACGCCGTAGCTGGCCAGCAGCACCCACGACATACGCTCGCGATACCGCCCAAGGACGTGCGAGATGCTTGCCACCTGATCGGCCCACACCACGCCCGGTAGATCGCGTGCGGCGTTGACGAGGGCTTCGGTGCGGGACGCATCGACGTTCTTGAGTGTCACCACGCTCACGAGGTCCGAACCCTGCGGTCCCAGCCAGAGCGGACGCATCGGCTCCGACACGGGGCTCGCCAACCATGTCGCAATCGTCAGCGGCACGGTGGCCGTGTTGGCTGTTCCGGCCGCCGTGACATCACTGATGTCCGCGCGCAGGCGCGCCGACCACGACGGCGCTTCGCCGAGCGCCACTCGCAGACGGTCGAGCGGACCGCCTTCGCCCAACAGTCGGCGGTCCACCAGCTCTCGGTCGCGTTGCTGGGTGCGCGGCGACGGCACCCAAGACGAAACGGCGGAGTAGCCGGCGATCACGCCCGCGCGTACGAGCGAATCGAGGCGCACGCGCAACGCTTCTTCCCGTTCCAGCACGCCGCTCTCGGTCGGCGCGCGCACCACGAAAAATTGTGCCTCGAACGGTTGCTGCAGAATCTGACCCACATCCACCTGCTCCTGCAGAATGTGCGCGGGAAGACTCTGCAGGAGTCGGATATCATCGTTGGGCACCAGTCGTCGCAGCCCGACGACCATGGCCACCAGTGCCGCGGCGGCCAACGGCCAACGCGCCCGTCCGGCCAGCAATCGCTGCCACCAGAGACGCAACGCGTTGAACCAGGTGACCACGCGGGCCAATCCCACCTGCGGGCCGTCCAGCAACGGAAACCACAGCACCACGGTGATCCACGCGGCTGACAGCCCCACAGCCGAAAAGACGGCCATCTGCTGCAATCCTGGAAACGGGCTCAGCCCCAACCCGAAGAACGACACGATCGTGGTGAGCAGGGCGAGGGCCAATCCAGGCAGCGAGTCGCGCATCACCACTAGCCCGCCTCGTGCATGGCGGTCGTGAATGCACAGGTAGTGCATGCCGTAATCTTCGGCCACGCCGATGAGACTCGCGCCAAACACCAGCGTGATCAGGTGCACCTGCGGATACAGCCACGCGGTCACTGCGAGCGCGGCCAACGTGCCGACGCCAAGTGACAGCAAGACGAGGCCGATGGGGCGCAGCGAGCGAAAGGTGATCCACGTGAGAAGTACGATGCCGAGGATCGAGCCCCAGCCGATCGTGGAGAATTCCCGGTTCGCTTGCGCGGCGGCGGCGGCGGCCGGGAAGATCATGCCGGCGGACAACACGCGAACGGTAGGGTCTTTCGCGAGTGCGGCGGCCTTGGCCTGCGCCAGCAATGGTTCGACCGTGCGTTGGGTCGACAGTGCAAACGCTTCGTCGGCGAGCCGCATGGGCAATACCACGTACCGTACGTCGCCGTCGTCCACGCGCAACACACCGTCCATTGGGCGAACGGGCGACTCGGCGGCCCGTGCACGAAGCCAGCGGCGGAACAGTCCAAACGGATCATCCTGCCACGCGCCGATGCGTCCCGTGCCGATGGGACTCATCAGATCCTGCAGTGCCCGCTGCGACCAGTCGTCGCCGTCGGTGCCGCGGAGCTGCGCGCGGTCCTCGTCGGTCAGGAGCGCACGCCGGTTTCTCCACCAGGGCGCCAACGCACTGTCCGACGTGAGCGCGGTGAGTGACGACGTGCGGAGCTTGTCGCTATGCGTGGAGAGCACGGCCATGTACGCCTCGGCGGCCGCGCGCGCCACCGGCCACTCGGGCGCCCCCACCAACACCAACACATT
>JAGNMU010000293.1 GCA_017991005.1 Gemmatimonadaceae bacterium
CGCGCTCCTCACGCTGGCGGTCACGGTCTCCCTGCCGCGTACGACCCCCGCCCAGTCCAGCAAGGTGATTCCCTCACCGCGAAGTGTGCTCGGCTGGGAGCCCGGCACTGATCGCAAGTTGCCGTCGTGGAAGCAGGTGACCGACTACTTCACGGCGCTCGACAAGGCGAGTCCGCGTGTCACGGTGCGCACACTCGGCAAAACCACACTGGGACGTCCGTTCATCGTCGCGTTCATCAGCGATCCGGCGACGTTGGCCAATCTGCCAAAATATCAGCGCATTCAGCAGCAACTCCTCGATCCGCGGAAGCGCACCGCCGCCACCCGCGCCTCGCTGATTGCGCAGGGCAAGAACGTCATCCTGATCACGTCGAGTATTCACTCCACCGAGGTGGGTGGATTTCTGACGCCGCTGGTGCTCGCCGACCGCCTGGCCCGTGCAGACACACCGGAGGCGCGCGAGGTACTCGCCAACACCCTCATCATGCTCGTGCCGAGCCAGAACCCTGATGGGGTGGACATTGTCGGCGACTGGTATCGCCAGAGCGTCGGCACGCCGTTTGAAGGAACCAATCCTCCCGCGCTCTATCACTTCTACACCGGTCACGACAACAACCGTGACTGGTACGCGTTCACGCAGAAGGAAACCCGCTACACCGTCGATTCGCTCTACACGCCGTGGGATCCGCAGATCGTCAATGATGTGCATCAGCAGGGCGGTGGCGCGGGGCGCATCTTCATCCCGCCGTACATGGATCCGGTCGAGCCGAACATCGACCCCATTCTGACGGCGAGCACCAACGCACTCGGCATGGCGATGTCCTGGCGCATGATCGCCGAAGGGAAGACCGGGGTGGCCACCAACGCGTCGTACGATCAGTGGTCGCCGGCCCGACAGTATTCGCTGGTGCATCGAGGTGCGCGCATCCTCACCGAGACGGCGAGTGCGCGGTTGGCGTCGCCGGTGGATGTGCCGTTCCAGACGCTTGGCACGGGACGCGGCTACGACGCGCGTGAAGCCACGTGGAACTTCCCCAGCATCTGGCCGGGCGGCCGGTGGGGGATCGGGGACATCGTGCAGTATCAGGTCAGCGCAAGCTGGGCGTTGCTGGTCGAGGCCGCGCGCAATCGCCTGGGCTGGCTCGAGAGCTACGCCGCGTTGGGCGAGCGTGCCTTGGCCGCCGAACATCCGTGGACAACCACGGCCGTGCCCACCGTGTTTGTCATTCCCAAAGAACAGAAAGACCCCGCCGCACTGCAACGGCTGCTCTGGACGCTGCAGCATGGGCAGGTGGAGGTGTACAACAGCCTGCCGGACGGCAACTATCTTGTGCCGACCTCGCAGCCATTCGGCTCGTACGCCAAAACGCTTCTCGAACGCCAGAAGTATCCGAACCTGCTGGAGTATCCGGGCGGTCCGCCAAAACGACCGTATGACGTCACCGCGCACACGCTGCCGCTGCTGTTCGGTGTCGACGTGCAGCCGCTCACCAGCCCCGGTATCGCGCTTGGTCCGCTGGTGAAGCCGGTGTCTGAACCGACCTACAACGTACCGGGACTGAGCGGAACGTCGACGCGACGCGTGGCGATCTATCAGAGCTACAGCGCGTCGATGGACGAGGGATGGACGCGCTGGGTGTTCGATGCCAATCGCATCCCGTTTACCACGGTGCACGACAAGGAAGTCCGCGCGGGCGGTTTACGCGCGAAGTTCGATGCGATCGTTCTCCCCGATCAGTCGATGAACCAACTGCGCCGCGGACTTGGCGTGCCGTACCCCGATTCGCTGCGCGGTGGCCTCGGCGACACCGGAGCCGCTGCACTTCGGGAGTTCGTCTCAGCGGGCGGCACGCTCGTGGTGTTCAACGATGCCACCGAGTATGCCATCGAGACGCTGGCGCTCCCGGTCAAGAACGCCCTGGCCGGGGTGCGCAACACCGACTTCTACGCGCCGGGTTCGATGATGGCGGTAGATGTGGACCGCACGCATCCGTTGACGCGCAGTTTCACGGCGCCGGTTCCGGCCATCTGGTTTGAGGATAGTCCAGCGTTCGATGTAACCGACGCGTCGCGGGCCACCATCGTCGCGCGCTATCAATCCGCAGGTGATCCGCTGCTGTCGGGCTGGCTTCTGGGAGGGGCCCGTCTCAACGGCAAGGCGGCGATGGTCGACGTGTCCGTAGGGCAGGGACATGTGGTGCTCTACGGATTCCGGCCCCAGTACCGGGCTCAGACGAATGCGACGTGGCCGTTGATATGGGCGGCGGTGTTGCGGTGAGGGAGAGGGGGGGCGATGTCGTTGTGAGGCGCACAACAGATACGGGACGGAGAGACGTCGGACGTGGGACTTGGATGAACTGCAGGACTGGTGACTGAAGACCGTCGACAGTCTTCAGTCTATGTCCCGAAGTTCATCCCAGTCTCCAAGTCTCACAGTCCCAAAGTCCCGTATCTGTTTTTCTTAGTTGACCGCCTCAAATACCCCAATCTCCCGATTCTTTCGCACCTTGTCCCACGCAAACCACCGCCCATTCATCGCCACATAGACCCCGATCGGCAGCGCCTGCGCGAAGGACAGGGCACTGCCGAGATTGAAGAGTCCGTCAGAACTGCCAAACGCGTAGGGGACCATGGCGCCGGTGAGCACCACGGTCTTCCCGAGGTCAGCCGCCGCCAACACCCGCGCGGTCTCCACCATCGTGTCCGTACCGTGAGTAATCACGATTTGTGACTCCGGACAGGACCGGCAGGCGGTGACGATTTGCGCCCGGTGTGCGTCGGTCATATCGAGACTGTCGAGCATCAACTGCACGTCGATCGCGACGTCGACACGGCATCGCCCGCGCGCGAGCATTTCTTCGACGTGCGTATGCTGAAAGAAGAGTGCGCCGTGGAGTTCGTCGTATTCCTTGTCGAACGTTCCACCCGTCACGATGATGCGAAGCGTCATGGCGCGTGAATGTGTGAGAAATGACCGGCGTGGTCAAGGCGAGACCTTGCTGCGCCTGCACGACGTATTCAGCTTCCAGATCATTCTTTCAGCCGAGGTTGCATGTCCGTTTCTCGTGATGTTACCCGCGTTCGCCGCGCCGTCACGTTGGTCGCGCTTTCCGCCGCGTGTGCCGGTTGGACCGCCTCGCTGTCGGCGCAGGGCCTGCGCGGGCTTGGCAAGAAGGTCACGGACGCCGTCGAGAAGAAGGCCAATCAGAAAGTCGACGAGAAGATCAACGAGGCCACCCAGAAGCTGGTCGACAATTCGTTCGACTCGGTCTTCGGGGACGGGAAGACCGACGGGAGCGCGGGCAGTGGTTCCGGCGGCAAGTCGGGCGGCTCCTCGCGCGTGTTTTCGATGATGCCGAACGCGCCCACCGAGCCGTACTACGACTTCGATGCGGTGTTCACGTACGAGGTGGACAACATGTCCAAGGGCAAGTCGGACGGCGACAAGGCCTTGCTCATGATGCACTTCAATTCGGATGGCAAGTACACCGGTACCAAGATCGGCTCGGCCGGTTCGAAGAAGGGCGAGGGCGACATCTTTGCCATTTTCGACGTCAAGAACGAGTCGATGGTCATGCTGTTGACGTCGGACAAAGAGAAGATGTCGATGGCGTATAGTTGGAAGGACGCACAACGCTACGCCGCTGGCCAGACGTCGTCGCCCAGCGGAACGGCGCCATCGGCCGGCACCCGACCTTCGGCGGCGGAGTCCAAGCCGATCACGTACTCCTCGCTCGGCAAGCGCACGATCCTGGGTTATTCGGCCGAGGGCTTCAAGGGCGAAAACGAAGACGGCGAGATGGAAGTGTGGGTCACCAAGGATCCGCGTATCAGCTACTGGCGCATGGCCGGCGCGAGCAGCTCCATGAAGCAGATGCGTGGCGTCATGCCCGGCTCCCATCCCGATGGCATGCTGCTCGAAGTCCGCAGTCGGGACAAGAAGTCGGGCGACACGGGACGCATGACGATCACGGCGATCGACACCAAGGCGAAAGTGCACATCGACATGAACGAGTACCCGCGACTCGGAAAGTCGAAATAGCGTGTGAACGGACGGCGCGGATCACGCGCCGTCCATCACCTCGCGCACCTTGCCCGCCAACTCCGCGATACGGAATGGTTTCTGAATGAATGACACGCCCTCGTCGATCACGCCGCGATTGGCAATGACTTCGGCGGGATACCCGGACATGAACAGATGCCGGATGTTCGGACGCAACGACTCCAGAGCGGTCGCCAGATCGCGTCCGTTCATGCCAGGCATGATGACATCGCTGAGCAGCAGGTGAATGACGCCATCGTGTTCGGAGGCAAGTCGCAGGGCTAATTCCGGTCCGGACGCTTGCAGCACCTTGTAGCCCTGCGCCGTCAGCATTTTGGTGGTGACGTTCAACAGGGCGGGTTCATCCTCCACCACCAGGATCGTCTGCTGCCCGCGCGGGCGAGCTCCACCCGCGCCGTCAGCGCGTGATTCAGGCACCGGGCCCAGATAGCGTGGCAGGAAGATGTCAAAGGTGGACCCTTTCCCCACGGTGCTGGAGACGTCGATATAGCCGTTGTTCTGCGAGACGACACCAAAGACCGTGGCAAGGCCAAGGCCGATGCCGTCTCCCGTCTCGCTGGTGGTAAAGAACGGCTCGAAGATGTTCGCGATGATGGCCTCGTCCATGCCGCGCCCCGTGTCGGTTACGCTGAGTCGGACGTAGTCACCAGGGTAACAGTTGAGGCGATCGGCGCAGAATTCGGCATCGATGACGACGTTCTGCGTCGCGATGGTAATGGTGCCGATGTTCTCGATGGCACGGCGAGCGTTCACGCACAGATTAGTCAGGATCTGGTCCACCTGCGACGGGTCGATGCGAATCGTCCACAGCTCCTCACCAGGTTCGCTGATCAGTTCGACGTCTTCGCCAAGCAATCGGGGCAGCATCGACATCATGCTCTTCACCCGATCGTTGAGATTCAGGATTTCCGGCGTGACACTCTGCTGCCGCGCGAAGGCCAGCAGCTGTTTGGTGATATTGGCGGAGCGCGTCGCCGCGTCGCGGATGCCCAGCAGATCGGCGCGCACATGCGTCGACAGCGAGTCGTCATCCAGCGCCATCTCCGCGTGGCCGAGCATCACCCCCAGCATGTTGTTGAAGTCATGCGCCACGCCGCCGGCCAGACGACCAATCGACTCCATCTTCTGCAGTTGGCGGAGTTGATTCTCCAGTTTCGCACGTTCCGCCTCGGCCCGTTTGCGATCGGTGATGTCGGTGATCGTGCCGACCATGCGCAGCGGCCGTCCGTCGGCATCACGTGCAACAACACGTCCACGATCGAAGAACCACCGATACTCACCGGACTTGGTGCGAAGCCGCACTTCATCCTGCTTGTCTTCCGTGCGACCGGCGAGATGCTCGTTCACCAGGAATCGGATGCGATCGGCCTCGTCCGGGTGTGTCACGGAATAGAAGAACTCCACACGCGGCGGAACTTCACCGGGTTCATAGCCCAGCAGCCGCAACCACTGCGGACTGAAATAGACGTCGCCCGTGTCGATCATCCAATCCCACACGCCATCGCGCGTCGCTTCGAGGACGTACTGAAAACGCTGCTCGCTGTCGAGCAGCGCCGCTTCGGTGCGTTTGCGTTCCGTGATATCGACGTGGCTCCCCATCATGCGTTCGGGAATACCACTCGCGTCGCGGCGAATGTCAGCCTGCGCAAGAATCCACCGGTACGATCCGTCTTTATGACGCAGGCGGAATTCCACATCGTAGCGCGCACGAATGCCGGCGTGAAACTCGCTCGCGGCGGTGACGGCGGCGTGGCGATCGTCTGGATGCAGCCGATCGCTCCACGATTCGAAGACGTCCGCGAGCTCATGCTCGTCGAAACCCAACTGG
>JAGNMU010000294.1 GCA_017991005.1 Gemmatimonadaceae bacterium
ACTATCGAGCGCCTCGTTTGTGTTTGGCGGCGCACGAAACTCACGGCGTGGCAGGCCGTATCTCAAAGCAGCCCCCTCCCGCTGCGCGAGACGCCTCATGCATTTCTTCGAAGCCGTACGCCTGGCCCTGATCACCATCAGGGTCCAAAAACTCAAGAGTGCGTTCACCCTGCTCGGGGTCTGCATCGGCGTGATGTTTCTCATCTCCGTCGTGTCGATCGTCGAGGGGATGGGACGCTACCTCGAAGATGATCTCATCGGGAAACTGATTGGCGTCAATACCTTCGAGCTGCGCCACCGTCCGAACATCAATATCGGCGATGTGGACAATGCCACGTGGGAGGAGTATCGCCGTCGCCGGCGTCTCGAAATCACCGATGTCGCGCCCGTGGTGCGTGACCTGCCGGCCGACGTGAAGTGGTACCTCACCAGTGAAGACCAGATCTCCGTCTCGTCGTCGGTCAGCGGCAAGCCGCGCACGGTCCGGGTGTTTGCCGTCGACGGTCAGTATTTCGAGGTGAAGAAACTCGGTGTGAGCAGCGGTCGGCCGCTCTCCGATCAGGAACTCGCGCGTGGCGAAAAGGTGGTGGTGATCGGTCTCGATGCCGCCGACCGGCTGTTCCCGGGCCTCGATCCGATCGGCCGCGAGGTCAAGCTGGGCGGCGTGCCGTATCGCGTGGTGGGAGTGGCTGAATCGCAGGGGAAGGCATTCGGCATGTCCTTCGACAACTTCCTCGTTACGTCGTGGCGTTCGCCCGCCCGACGTCTGCTGAACAGCCGCCCCAACATTGTCGACGCCATCGCGATTCAGGCGCCCAGTGAAGTGGCGATGCGCGAAACGATGGAGATCGTGCGCGCCACGATGCGGGCCGTGCATCGGCTGCGTCCGGGGCAGAAGGATGACTTCGCGTTGCAGACCGCTGACTCGGCGCTCGAATTCTGGAACAAGATCAAACGGTATCTCGTGCTCGCCGGCATTGCCCTGCCCTCGATCGGCCTGGTCGTAGGTGCCATCGTGATCATGAACATCATGCTCGTGGCGGTGTCCGAGCGTACGCGCGAGATCGGCATCCGGAAGGCACTGGGTGCCAAGCGGCGCGATATCCTGCTGCAGTTTCTGATTGAAGCGTCCACCCTCGGCACGGTCGGGTCGGCCATCGGCGTCGCGCTCGGCATTGCGCTCGCACAACTGCTGGCGGCCGCGACCCCGCTGCCGGCGAGTGTGGCACCGTGGTCGATCGTGGTGGGCGTGGCGCTGGGTGCTGGCGTGGGGATCATCTCCGGCGTGTATCCGGCCAATCGCGCCTCGCGGCTCGACCCCATTCTCGCGCTGCGGCAGGAGTAGCGTATGGCCTTTGCCTCGATGTTCTCCGCCGCCGAGGGCGTGCGCATTGCGATCGACGCCTGCCGCGCCAACAAGGTGCGCGCTGGCCTGACAATTCTCGGTATCGCCGTGGGGGTCTTTGTCGTGGTCGCCATCTCGGCCGCGATCCATGGCATCAACCAGTCAGTCGCGCGCGACTTTGCGAGTACCGGCCCCACGACATTCTTCGTGATGCGGTATCCGATCTCCTTCGAGAATTGCGACGGCTCGGAAGGGACATGCACCTGGCTGCGCAATCCACCGCTGCGGAGCAACGAGATCGAGGCCATTCGCCGGCTGCCCACCGTGGAAGCGGTTGGTGAACGTCTCGACTGGAGCGCCGCCGCGCGTTATCGCGACCGCGAACTCCCGGGCGCCTCACTCGAAGGCTACTCGGCGGAATGGTCGACGATCTCGGCGCCGGAGGTGTATCCCGGCCGAGCCTTCACCAGTGCCGAAGCCCGAACAGGCGCGCGTGTCGCCGTGCTGTCCACGCTGATGGCGGAGCGCCTGTTCGGCGACCTCGATCCGCTGAACAAGGAGATCATGATCAATGGTGTGCCGTTCGAAGTGATCGGCATTTACAAGGACAACAGCAGTTTCCTGTCTGGCGGCGAACGGCCGAAGGCCGTCGTGCCGGTGCACACACTCGTGCGCTATCTCGGCGCACGCGCCAGCGGCATAGGACTGGCCGTCAAGCCGCGCGCGGACGTGACGCGCGACGAAGTGATCGACGATGTCACCGCGGCATTGCGCGGTCAGCGCGGATTGCGGCCCAGTGAGGAGTCGTCATTCGCCGTCATCACGCAGGACAAGCTGCTGGAAACGTACGACAAGATTTTTGGCCTGTTCTTTCTGGTCATGATCGCGTTGTCGGGTGTGGGGCTGATTGTGGGCGGCGTCGGTGTGGTGGCGATCATGATGATCTCGGTCACCGAACGCACGCGCGAAATCGGCGTGCGCAAAGCGCTGGGTGCGACGCGCGCCACCATTCTGTGGCAGTTCCTGGTTGAAGCCGCAACACTGACGGGCATCGGCGGCAGCATCGGGTTGTTTGTCGGCTGGCTCGCCGCGGTGGCTATTCGCAGTTTCTCGCCGATCGACGCCTCGATTCCTCCACTCGCCGTGGTCGCGGCGCTGGGGGCGAGTGCGGTGACTGGCATCCTTTTCGGCCTGCTGCCCGCGTCGCGCGCGGCGCGGCTGGATCCGGTCGAAGCCCTCCGGTACGAATGACCGATGCCCTTCCTCGAAGCGGTACGACTCGCGCTCAGCACGATCCGTGTGCAGAAGCTCAAGAGTTTCTTCACGCTCATCGGTGTGACCATCGGCGTGATGTTCCTGATTGCCGTGGTGTCGATTGTTGAAGGGATGAGTCAGTACGTGGAGAACGACTTTGCCGGCAAGTTGTTTGGCGTGAACACGTTCACCCTGCGTCGCTGGAACGATTTCAACACCGATGACAATCTGGACTGGCGCGAGATTCAGCGCCGTCCGCGGCTGTTCCCGTACGACGCGGCGATGGTGAAAGGGGTGCTGCCGCCCGGCTCAGAGTCGGCCATCACCAGTGAATCGTTCATGAAGGCCAACTCGCCGTTCAACCGGCCGCGCGACGTGCAGGCGGTGGCCACAGAAGCCTCGTACTTCACGATCAAGAAATTCAATGTGGAGCGCGGACGTGCGTTCGGACCGCAGGAAGTGGTCGCCGGTTCGCGTGTGGTGGTGATCGGCGTGGAAGTGGCCGAGCACTTCTTCAGGGCGCTCGACCCCATTGGCCGCGAATTGCGGATTGCAGGGGTGCCCTACGAGGTGATTGGCGTGATCGAAAAGCAGGGATCGGTGTTTGGCTTTTCGCTCGATCGTCTGGCCATCGCGCCGTACACCAGTCCACTCGCCCGCGCCATTCGTCCGCGCGGCGATATCGAAAGCATGATCGTGCAGGCCCCGACGTCGGCGCTGGTGGTGGATGGCATGGACGCGGCACGTGAGGTGATGCGCGCCTCGCGACGCATGTCGCCCGGCCGTCCCGACAATTTCGCGCTCGAAACGTCGGCCGAAGCGATGTCATTTTTCGACGGCATCAAGTCGAAGATGGTCATCTTCGGCACGGCACTGCCGGCGATCGGTCTGGTGGTGGGCGCCATGGTGATCATGAATATCATGCTGGTGGCCGTGGCCGAACGCACGCGCGAAATCGGCGTGCGCAAAGCGCTCGGCGCTCGCAAGCGCGACATCATGTCACAGTTCCTTGTGGAGTCGGCAACGCTCAGTGTGGTCGGCGCGGCAGTCGGGATCGGGCTGGGCATCGGTCTGGCCGCCATCATCGCCGCGACCACGCCACTGCCGGCGGCAGTAGCACCGTGGTCGATTGTTGCCGCGCTCACGGTTGGCGCCGGCGTCGGTATCGCGGCAGGGATCTATCCTGCCAGCCGCGCCGCGCGACTCGATCCCATCGCCGCCCTGCGGCAGGAATAGGAACGACGATGCGATTTTTCGATCGGTTCCTGATGGCCCTGGAAGGCATCGGTATGGCGCTCGACGCCATGCGCGCGAACAAAGTGCGCGCGTCGCTCACCATTGCCGGTGTCGCCATCGGTGTGTTTGTCGTGGTGGCGATGGGCGCGACCGTGCACGGCATCAGGCAGAGTTTTCAGTCGGATCTCGACGAGTTCGGGGCCACCTCATTTCAGGTGCGTCGGCGGGGTATCGGATTCAATGCGTGCGACGGCACCGACGACACCTGTCCGGAACGCCGCAATCCCGGCATCACGCTCGACGAGTGGGCGAGTATTCGCAATCTGCCCGAGGTAACCGCGGCCACGGCGTGGCTCTCGGGCCAATCGAATTTCGACTACAAAGACCGGCACCTGACGAACGTTGGCTACGACGCGCAGAGCACCGACTGGCTCCAGACAGACGTCGCCGACATTTCGCCAGGACGGAGCTTTTCGCAGTCGGAGCACGACGCCGGTGCACAGGTGGTGATCATCAACGACACGCTCAAGGCGCGCCTGTTCGGCGATTCCGATCCGATCGGCAAACAGGTTGCGATCGAGGGAAAGCAGTTCGCCGTGATCGGCGTGTTCCACACCAAGGCGGGCTTTCTCAAGACCATGGACGGGCGCGGCCCCGATCAGCCGCGCGCGATCATGCCGATGATCACCGCGTATCGCCACCTGGACATCTGGCGCCGGGGGCTGATGATCATGGTCAAACCGAATCCAGCGATGGCGCAAGGCGAGGTGATGGACGCCGTCACGGAACTGCTGCGCGGTCGCCGGGGGCTCAAGCCGGGTCAGCCAAACAACTTCGCCCTCGTGGCGCAGGAGCGAATGCTGGAAACGTTCGACCAGCTGTTTGGCGCCATTTTCATGGTCGGACTGGCACTGTCCGCCGTTGGACTCCTGGTGGGGGGCGTCGGGGTGATTGCCATCATGATGATCTCCGTGACCGAGCGAACCCGCGAAATCGGCGTGCGGAAGGCGCTCGGGGCCACCAAAGCGACGATTCTGTGGCAGTTTCTGGTGGAAGCGGCCACGCTGACATCGATCGGGGCCTCGGTGGGGCTGGCCATCGGCGCCGTGCTGGCCTGGGTGGTCCGGACCAATACCCCGGTGCCGACATCGATCCCGTCGTCGGCCATCCTGACGGCGGTGCTGGCCAGTATTGCGACCGGCGTCGTCTTCGGCATGCTCCCCGCCCTACGGGCCGCACGACTTGATCCCGTCGAAGCCCTCCGCCACGAGTGAGGGACGAGTTATTGTTCATGCGTGAAAACACGTGATGCCATTGGCTTAGCCCTTTCCCAGCTTCGTGTCCAAAAGCTGAAGAGTTTTTTCACCCTCCTCGGGGTGACGATCGGCGTGATGTTTCTCATCGCGGTCGTCTCCATCGTGGAGGGCATGGGCAAATACGTCGAAGAAGATTTCGCCGCGCGACTCATCGGAACGAACACGTTCACGCTGCGGCGCTTCGATAACGTTGGCCCCGGTGGCAATCGCGGCTTCGATGCGCGTCTGGCCGCTCGGCGCCCGCTCATCAAAATGGCGGATGTCGAGGCCGTTCGTGGTGCCTTGCCATCCAGCATGAAGTCGAGCATCACCAGCGAGACATTCAAGTACGCGTCGGCAGTGGGTGCGCGACCGCGTCAGGTGCAGGCGGTGGCGACGGATGCCAACTATTTCGAGATCAAGAAGTTTGCAGTGACGCAAGGACGCGCCTTCACCGATCAGGAAGTGCGCTCAGGTTCGCCGGTGATCGTCATCGGCGTGGAAGTGGCGGAGGCGTTCTTTCCTGGTCTCAATCCCGAGGGTCGGCAACTCCGCGTATCCGGACTGCCATTCACGGTGATCGGCGTCATCGAGAAGCAGGGGTCGGTGTTTGGCTTCTCGCTCGACCGGTTGGCCATCGCGCCGTACACCTCGCCGATGGGTCGCATCATTCGTCCGCTGCGCGACGTCTCGTCGCTGATTGTGCAGGCGCCCACGCAGGCCGATCTCGCTGAAGGGATG
>JAGNMU010000023.1 GCA_017991005.1 Gemmatimonadaceae bacterium
GAGGTGATCCGCGAGCATATGCTGAACGCCGTGGAAGGCAGTGGCGCCACCGTCGCGGAGTACCGCCGCTTTCAGCGGGCGTTCGACCGACTGTTGCAGTTGGATATCGCGCTGGTCGTCACGGCGCTGACGGTCTCGCGCCAGGGGCGCATCGAAGCGTTGCAACGCGAGGAATCGCGGTTCCTCGACGAGGTGAGCCGCGCACTCGAAGCGCTCGCGAACGGCGATTTTTCGGTACGTGTGGAAGGGTCCTACGCGGGCCGCAACGCCGATGTGCAGCGCGATTTCAACGGCGCGGTGGCGGAGCTGTCCGACACCATCCGACGTGTCATGACGTCGGCCGATGAGATTGCGGCGACGTCCACCGCGTTCCGCGAGAGCAGCGCATTGCTTGCCGCCGGAGCGAGTTCGCAGGCCGCGTCGGTCGAGGAAGTGGCCGCCAGTCTGCAGGAACTGTCGAGCATGACCGCGCAGAGCGCGCACCATGCGGCCAGTGCGCGCGCCATGGCCGACGAAACACGCTCGGCCGCAGAAGACGGCGTGAGTGAAATGCAGCGGCTGGCCGAAGCCATGGCGCACATCAAAGCCGGATCGGACCGCACGGCGCGCATCATCAAGACGATTGATGACATCGCATTCCAGACCAACTTGCTGGCGCTGAACGCCGCGATCGAAGCGGCACGTGCCGGTGACGCCGGTCGGGGCTTCGCGGTGGTGGCCGATGAAGTCCGCTCGCTGGCGCTGCGCAGTGCCGACGCCGCGCGCAGCACCGGCGAACTGTTGGCGGATGCGGCACAGAGCGCCGAGAACGGCGTGATCCTCAATCAGACTGTGCTCGACAAGCTGGCGCACATCGCGCAGCAGGCCGGGCGCGTCAGTGGGGTCATGCACGAGGTGGCGGCCGGCACCTCGCAGCAGCGCGAGGGCGTGGCGCAGATCACGACGGCGCTCGATCAGATCAGCGTCGTCACCCAGCAGATGGCGTCGAGCGCCGAAGAAGAAAGCGCCGCTGCGGTCGAACTGCGCGAGCACGCCAGCGAGCTGTCACAGTCGATGGAGCGCTTTTCGGTGGATACCGAGGACGTCTTCCCTGCCCCGACGCCGTTGGCGCGCAACGCGGGAGGCGTAGCGCCGGCATCGCTGCCAGCGGGTGCCGCAAAGGGCGCCTGTCCCTTCAGTAGCCGCGGAGCGCGAGGAACCACTCCCACAGCGCGAGGTTGACCGGCGTTCCAAGCACCGTCAACTCCAGCACACCGAGCGCGCCGAGTACGGTCAGCAGCATCATGGCCTGCCGGCGCATCGGTGTGCGGTCGCGTAGCGCATGAATGCCCACACGCAGCGTGAAGATCAGCATGATCGCCACGCTGATGAGCAGAAACCACGAATTGCGCTGTGGCCCGAAGTACGACTCCAGGAATGTCACTCCCTCGGGAAAGAATCCGCGACCGGGATTCTCCACGCCGAGGAAGATGTTGATGCTGGCGAGTTGATGACTCACCCAGAACGTGACGAGCGCCCACCAGCCGATCTTGTTGGGCTGGCGGGCCACCAGGACGAGTGAAACCGCCAGCACCAGCAGCATGACCAGTTGATACCAGATCATCGCCATGACCGCACGGACCGCCAGCGAAAACGACGGCGCTTCTGCGGGAATTGGGACGGCGAGCGACGCGGGCCCCACCAGCCAGCCGCCATAGAACAACACCTGCACCCACGTCCACAGAAACGCGGCGCCGAGAAATCCGCGCCGCACCGCCGACGGTGTTTCGAGGCGACGTTCGGCGTGCAGCAACCATGCGCCCCACACGGCCAGCATCGACGCCATCACCAGGCCGATGGTCCGCGTCGCCGCGCCGCGTTCGAGGGCAAAGATCACTCCGGTTGCCATCCACCAGAACAGCACCACCACAAAGACCGATCGCATGAACACCCGTGCGGTCGTCTCCCGTGTGGCAATGTCGATACCGCCGATGGACTCAGCGCGGCGCGCGCGCAGCAGCGCGATCGTGGCGAGACTCACGTGATGTCCCGCACCGTGCGCACCAACGCCCCAAGCGCCTTCGCGTCGGCCGTGGGCAGAAAGACGTATCGCGCGCGCATCGCATCGGCGAGCCGCCGGGCGATCGGTTCGCCGCGGGGCGAGGTGTCGATGAACATCGCGGGAATACCAAGCATCGCGAAGGCTTTGGCCGACACCATCGCATCCCGTTCAGCAGCGGCGCGTCCGGGTGTGCCGTCCCGCGCAATGTTGGCGCGTCCATCACTCAGGAACACGATCAACGGCGCGCTGCCGCCGCGTCGGGTCCCGAGTCCCTGCTGCGCCGCTGCATCGATCGCCGTCGCCATGGGGGTCCCACCGCCACCAGGCAGCGCCGCCAGAACACGCTTCGCGCGCGCCAGCGCGCGGGTGGGCGGCAACAACACTTCCGTTCCTGTGCCGCGAAACGCCATGAGACTGACGCGATCACGTCGCGCATAACTCTCAGCCAACAGCAGTTCGACGGCGCCCTTGGCTTCGCCAAGACGATAGACCGCCGCCGATCCCGATGCGTCGACGATGAAGTGCACCGTCGTGCCCGTCTTTTCGATGAAGCGGCGGATGCGGAAATCTTCACGCCGCACGGCGACGCGCGCGCGGTGCGCCGCTGCGCGTGAACGTACGCGCTGCCACGGTGCTGCCGCACGCAGCGTTTCAAGCAGGTGCAGACGCGCGCCGCCGCGTGGCAGTCCGCTTCGCGCGCCGCGTGGGCGACCGCGCAGCAGGTTCTGCTGTTCCGCACCGACACGACCGGAACTGGTTCCGGATTCGATGCGCTCCAACAGCTGTGCCAGAAGACCGGGCGGCAACGCAGCCGTCACCGCCGCACGCAGCAGCTCCCCACCTTCTTGCGGCGGCTCCGGTGTCGACGAGTCGTCGTCGGGTTTGTCGGGAGGCGGCGGGTTGTCCGTCGCCTGCGGCTCGGGTGGTTCCGGCTCCGCGGCGTCGTCGCTCGGCGGAGGTTCCGGCAACCGCGTGGCGCGCGGTGCCAGTACCAGACGCGCCGCAACTTCGGCGTCTTCCGCGCTCACCAGCAACCGGCCACACAACCCGGCGTTGGCAATCGGCGGCGTGAGATACGACACGAGCGTGGCATTGCCGCGCCGCTTCGCCAGCGTCCCTTCCGACGAGTTGTTGGACGCGTACAGATACACATTGGGCGTATCGGCGATCAGGCGATCGGGCCAGCAGGTGGAATCAAGCCCCGACTGCTTGCCGGGCATGAACTCGAGTGCACCGTGCGTGCCGAAGTGCAGAATGGCATCCGCGGCGAAATCTTCGTGCACCCACCGGTAAAACGCACTGAACGCGTGGGTGGGCGCAAAGCCGCCTTCAAACAGCAGGCGCATCGGATCGCCTTCCCAGCCAAACGACGGCTGCACGCCGATGAAGACGTTCCCCAACTGCAGCCCCGTCACGTGAATCGCCTGCCCATCGGACAACTGCCGTCCGGGGGCTGGTCCCCACGTCTTTTCGATGTCCCGCAGCCACGTTTCACGGCGCACGTGATCAGCCACCGGAATGCGCGTGTGCACGTTGGCGGGCGCACCGTAGCGTTCGCGGTTGCCCTGCGTGAGCCGCTCGCGCAATTCGTCGGCGCTCGCTGGGAGCTCGACGTTGTATCCCTGCTCCTTGAGCGACGCGAGCACGCGCTGCAACGACGGGAATACCGCAAGATACGCCGCGCTACCGGTGTTGCCGGCGTTGGGCGGGAAGTTGAACAGCACGATCGCCAGCTTGCGTTCGGCGCGATCACGACGGCGCAGCCGCACCATACGGGCGATGCGCTCGGCCGCGTGCTCGACACGTTCGGTGATCGGCTCGGAGGCGGCCGCCTTGCCGTGCTGCGGCGCGCCTTTGCCACCGAACACCGTCGGCACAATGGCGCCATCGAGCTCGGGGATGGCAATCTGCAACGTGGCCTGCAGCGGATTGAGTCCGCGCGCATCGTTGCGCCATTCGTCGATCGTCTGGAACTCGAGCGTCTGCAGCGTGGCGTACGGCACGTCGAGTTTGCGCAACACCTCCTGCGCCGCGTTCGAGTCGTTGTACGCCGGACCGCCCACCAGCGAGAACCCGGTGAGGTTGACCATCGCATCGATCGTCGCGTGCCCCGACGCATCGACGAAATACTTGGCGATCGCCGGGCGCGCATCGAGCGCGGACGCGAACGCAGGCACCACGCGCAGACCCCGAGCTTCAAGGGCACGAACCACCGCCGCGTAATGCGCTACGTTGCCAGCCAGCAAATACGACCGGCCGACGAGCACGCCCACCGTGCCCGCGTCCGCGCTACGAGGCGATGACTGCTTTGCCTTCGGAAGCGCGCTCACCTGCTCCGTGATGCCATACCCCGGCAACGACGGATGCCACAATCCCACCTCGGGATACGTCTGCGGCGCCGATGGCGACAACGCACCACGCAAGGCTTTGCGCGGCCCCGTCGCATACCGGTCGATCGCATAGCGGATCATCTGCTCGATGTTCTCCGCCGACCCCGCCAGCCAGTACTGAATGAGCAGCAGATACGCGCGCACATCCTGCGCGGTACCCGGAATGAACTTGAGAATGGACGGCAACGTGCGAAGCGCCGACATCTGGCGTTCACCGCTCGATTTCCCGTCCCCGCGTGAGCCGCGCAGTTTTTTCAGCAGCGAGATCGGCGAGAACGGCGAGCGCGATTCTCCACCGCTCATGTCGAACTTGCCAAGCTTGGTGCACTTGACCAGTTCCGGCGTGCACAACGCGCATAACACGGCGTCCGCGTCGTCCCGGCGCGCCAGCACGGCCGGCAGCACGGCGTTCGCGTACTCCTCCTGAAAGAGCTGCGTGCAGACGATGATATGCGACGCCGCGATATCCGCGCGCGCACGCTCCGCCGCTTTCGCATCGCTGCCGAAGTCGGCGGCGACATGGAGGCACAACGTCAGCCCGGGCAGGTCACGCGCAAGATTGACTCGTGCCTGCTCGAACGCATCAGCGAGATGCGCATCGAGCGTCACGATCGTCATGCGGATGGGCACCTTGCCCGCGCTGCGGTCAGCGGCCATGAAACGCCTTGGCTTCGTACAGCGTGTCGACCGAGATCTCGGCGATACCGCGATCGAGGGCGTAGCGCTCGGTGTTCCGCCGCGCCTTGCCGCGGACAAAGAACGGAATCTTCTTGAGTTCCGCTTCCGCAGGGGCCAGCCACACGGCGACGGTGGGCGCGGCAACCGGTTGCGGTTCAGCACCCTCGGACTCTTCTTCGGTGAGCCCGACAGCACTGGCGCCTTCGGGCACTTCGGTTTCGGCCGTCGTGATCATCGCTGTGGCCACGTCACTACGCGCCGCGACCGCTGCCGCGGCTGCCGCCGCTGTCGCCGCCGGCGCGGCCGCTGGTGATACATGCAGATGCGACGGCGACGCACCATCGGCAAACTCGAAATCGTCGCGGAACATGTGCAGGAGATGTTCTTCGAGCCCCATCATCAGCGGGTGCACCCACGTATCGAAGATCACGTTGGCGCCTTCGAAGCCCATCTGCGGCGAGTGACGCGCCGGCACATCCTGCACGTGAATCGGCGCAGAAATCACGGCGCAGGGCACGCCCAGCCGTTTGGCAATGTGGCGTTCCATCTGCGTACCAAGCACCAACTCGGGGGCCAGCTCACCGACGCGCGTTTCCACCTCGAGGTAGTCGTCGCTGATCAGCGCTTCGACGCCCATGGCTGCCGCCGCTTCGCGAATGGGGCGCGCGTATTCACGCGAATAGGTGCCGATGCCGACCACGGTGAAACCGAGTTCATCCTTGGCGATACGCGCGGCGGCGAGCACGTGGGTCGCGTCGCCAAACACAAACACGCGTTTGCCGGTCAGATACGTGGAATCGACCGAACGCGAATACCAGGACAGCAGCGAGCGACTGGCACTGGCCTGCGCTTCGCCCGCCCGTTCGCGCTCGAGCACGTGTGAGACATCGATCCCGGCCACCGAGCCGACTTCCTGCAGAAACTCGCGCGTGGCCAGCACGCCGATAGGCACCGTACGGACCGTCGGCATCCCGAAGGTCTTCTGCAACCAGCGTGACGTGGTCTCCGCCACTTCAGGATACAGCACGATGTTGAAGTCGGCGTCCGGCATGCGTCGAATGTCGGCGACCGTGGCGCCGAGCGGTGCGCACACATGAATGTCGACCCCGCAGTCGCCGAGCAGCCGCGTGATTTCACGCACGTCATCACGGTTGCGGAAGCCAAGCGCCGTTGCGCCCAACAGGTTGGCGCGCGGACGCCGCCCGGCGCGATCGGGACGCGGATACGTCGTGCCCGGTGCCGGCGCCGCGGGCAGCAGCAGCGCCCGCACCAGATGATAGAACGTCTCGCTCGCGCCCCAGTTTTCCTTTTTGGAGTACGCGGGCAACTCGAGCGGAATGATGGGCACTGGCAAATTCATGCCCTGCGCCAGCGATCCCGGCTGATCCTGAATCAGTTCGGCCGTGCACGACTCACCGACCAGCATCGCATCCGGCTTGAAGCGCTCAAACGCATCGCGCACCGACTGTTTGACGAGTTCGGCGGTGTCGCCGCCCAGATCACGCGCCTGAAACGTGGTGTACGTGACCGGCGGGCGTTTATCGCGCCGCTCGATCATCGTAAACAGCAAGTCGGCGTAGGTATCGCCCTGCGGCGCATGCAACACGTAGTGCACGCCTTCCATGCTGGTGGCGATGCGCATCGCGCCGACGTGCGGCGGGCCTTCATAGGTCCAAAGCGTGAGTTGCATACGGTTCGTGAGCTACACGTGCAGGCGCTGCGCGCGATCGAGCGGGCGCGCAAAGAGTTCGGCGAGATCTCCCGCCTGTTCAAATCCCTGAATCGGCGAGAACACGAGTTCGATCGACCACTTCGTGCGCAGGCCTTCCGCCTCGAGCGGATTGGCCAGTCCGAGACCACAGACCGTGAGATCGGGACGCAGCGCTCGACAGCGATCGAGTTGCTTTTCGACGTCCTGCCCTTCGGAGAGCTGCACCGTGGCCGGCATCCGCTCGAGCTCCGCGTCCATCATCAGCTTGTCGAGATACGGCGTGCCCACTTCCAGCAGTTCCATCCCGCACTCCTCGTGGAGAAACCGCGCGAGCGGAATTTCCAGTTGTGAATCGGGAAAGAAAAACATGCGCTTGCCGACGAGTCGTTCGCGGTACCGCGCCACGGCCGCGCGCGCGCGTTCGGCCGGCGCCGCGGTGACGCGTTGCACCACGTCGTCGCCGATGCCCCACGCCGAAGCCGCCGCGCGGAGCCAGGCCGTGGTGCCGTTGGCGCCCAGCGGATACGGGGACGACAGCAACGTCGCGCCACGGGCCACCAGCGCGCGCGCCGTATCGCTGAGGAATGGCTGCGCGAGCAACACCTTGGTGCCTGGTCCGATGGGCGGCAGTTCCCGGGCGCGGCGTGGCGGAAAGAAGTGCACCGGTCCGACGCCCATCTGATCGAACAGCCGCATCATCTGATCTTCCACCACGTCGGCCAGCGTGCCCACCACCATCAGACTTGGTGTGGTGGTCTCCACCGACGGGAGATGCGGCACGAGACTCCGCAGGCAGGCGTCCTCACCCTGCGTAAACGTGGTCTCGATCCCGCTCCCCGAGTAATTGAGGATGCGCACACGCGGCAGGAACGTCTGATTCAACCGCTCCGCGGCGCGTTGCAGATCGAGCTTGATGACTTCTGAGGGACAGGAACCCACGAGGAACAGGGTGCTGATGTCCGGACGGCGGTCGAGGAGCTGCGTGACGCAGCGATCCAACTCGTCGTTGGCGTCGGCGAGGCCGGCCAGATCACGCTCACCGAGGATGGCGGTGGCGAACCGCGGTTCGGCGAAGATCATGACACCCGCGGCGCTCTGAACGAGATGCGCGCAGGTGCGTGAGCCCACCACCAGAAAAAACGCGTCCTGCATCTTGCGGTGCAGCCACACGATGCCGGTCAGTCCGCAAAAGACTTCGCGTTGTCCGCGTTCGCGGATGACCGGGAGTGTCGAGCCGCGAGACAGTGAAAGCGTCTCGGGTACGGCGCATCCATCGAGCAGGCCGGCCGGGACGGTGGCCGTCATGTCGCATCTCCAGCAGTCGCCGCTCGCGCGGCGGATTTCATGGCGGCTTCCTGCAAGCGCGCGGCGCGCAGCTTGAGCACGAATTGCGTCGCGTTCACCGCGTAGGTGGCATAGGCCCCGAGGGCCAGCATCATCAGGGAGCGCGGCGCCCAGCCGACATAGAGGCCGTAGAGGTATGCCGTGTGCAACGCGATCACGCCGAAGCTCACCACGTCTTCCCAGAAGAACGCGGGCGCAAACAGATACTGTCCGAAAACATCTTTTTCCCAGATCGCACCCGTCACCATGATGGTGTAGAGCACGATGGTCTTGAAGATGACCGACAGGTTCGCGCCGACGAGTCCGTTGCCGGTCTGCAGGTATCGCACGACCAGAAAAACGGACACCGCCATGACCAGGAACTGGAGCGGAGCAAGCACGCCCTGAACCAACGTCCAGGAGGAGGTATCGCGCCGCCGCCGTTCGTCAGGCGTGTACAAGCCCGTCCTGACTCCAGCGGATGCAGCGGCGCTGGTCAGGGCATGTGAGTGTCGGGTCGAGGTGGGCTCGGCCGTCACGTGAGTTGGTACCACAGTCGTCAACCTTTCAGGTCCGGGGGTTCGCTACCCAGATGTGTCGATGGTATGGTCGGGGAATGAACTTGTCAAGAAAGGTTGACGTAAGGTTTTCTTGACAATCTGTTGGGACAAGACCATACTCGAAATCCGCTTTCTTCTTGCGCTCAGGAGACACATCGGCAATGTTCGCAGCGTCTGTCACGCCCTCCTTGGCAGGCTCTCACCCTTCCGGTCCGAGCGGGACCGGCCCTGCCTACGCGACGATGGAAGCCCCCATGTCCGGCCACCGCACTGAGCGACTGCAGCGCACGATCCAGAATGAGATCGTGCCACGCCTGCTGCTCAGTCACCGGGTCGGACCGTTTTCGCCGGCCCTCATGAGCGCGGCCGTCCGCACGCTGTCCGAGGCCGACGTCGACGAGTTCGTGCGCGCCGTTCGAGGCGTGGACGACAATCAGTGCATCGAGTTCGTCCGGGCGTTGGTGAGCAGCGGGGCGAGTGTCGAATCGGTGTACCTCGATCTGCTCGCCCCCTCGGCACACCGCCTCGGCGCACTCTGGGACAATGATGAGTGTGACTTCGTCGAGGTGACCCTCGCCATGGGCCGCATGCAGCGGCTGCTGCGCGATCTGTCGCAGGTGTTTCTCGCCGACACCGGGCGCACCGATACCGTGGGCAATATTCTGCTCACCTGCGTCCCCGGCGAGCAGCACACCCTCGGCATCATCATGGTCGGCGAGTTTCTCCTTCGTGACGGCTGGCGTGTGCTTGTCGGCGCGCCGTGGACCGAGAGCGACCTGCTCGAGATGGTCAGTGCCGAATGGTACGACGTGGTCGGCTTCTCGGTGGGATGCGAAAGCCGACTGGGTACGCTCAAGCGTGAAATCCGTAAACTGCGCGACGCGTCGCGCAATCCGAACGTCAAGGTGATGGTCGGTGGGAAAGTCTTCCTCAGCGATCCGTCCATCGTCACGCGTGTCGGAGCCGACTCCGCGTCTACCGATGCCCGTGAGGCGCCACGCGTCGCCCGATCGCTCCTTGCATCGTCCCTCGAAGCCGCGCGAATGACGGCGCAGCGGGAGGCGACAGGCGATCATGGCGAGCTCCGTGAAGCCCTTCGACGCGAGTGAGCCTCTTTTCGGCGCGATCGATGCCGCGACTGCGGCGTCGCTTCTCGCCGTAGCGGGTGATATCGCTCTCGTCATCGACAGTGCGGGCGTGATTCGCGACGTCGCCACTTCCGAGGGCGAGTCGCCGATCGACGGTACCCGCAGCTGGATCGGACGCCCCTGGGCAGACACCGTCACGTCCGACACGCGGCTCAAGATCGAAACCTTGATTCGCGAAGCCGTCAACGGCGGCATCTCCAAACGGCGACAGGTCAACCACGCTGTCAGTAGCGGCGTCGATGTTCCCGTGGCGTACACGGCGGTGCGCATCGGCCGGGCCGGCGGACTGGTCGCCGTCGGACGGGACATGCGCCACGTCTCCGCGCTCCAGCAGCGACTCGTGGAAGCGCAGCAGGCGATGGAGCGCGACTACTGGAGACTCCGGCACGTCGAAACGCGCTATCGCCTGCTCTTCCAGCTCGCGAGCGATGGGATCCTGGTCGTGGACGGATCCAATCTCAAAGTGCTCGACGCCAACTCGGCCTCGGCGCAGATCTTTGGCGAATCCTCCGATCAGCTGATTGGCCGTTCCTTTCCGTTTGGGCTCACCTCCGACAGTCTGCGTGCCGTCGAGGAGCTGGTCACCAACGCGCGAAGCTTCGGTCGGGCCGGCGACGTCACGATCACCATCGCCGACGGTCGTCGGCCGTATCATGCGTCCGCGTCCTGCTTCCGGCAGGAAGCCGCCACGCTGCTGCTGGTGCGTCTGTCACCCGTCGATGTCACCACCGCCGGTAGCGACGCGGCAGCCGGATCGCCCGTTCGGGTCCTCGATCTGCTAGAGCGCTCGCCCGACGGGTTCGTGGTCACCGACCTTGAAGGCCACATCCTCGTCGCCAATCGCGCGTTCGTCGATATCGCCGAGCTGGCCAGCGAGGAGCAGGTTCGTGGGACCATGTTGTCCAACTATATAGGAAGGCTTGGAGCCGACTTCCCGGTCTTCCTCTCCATGTTGCGCAAACACGGCGCCGTTCGCCTCATCGCGACCTCGGCCCGTGGCGCGCATGGAAGCCAAACGGAAATCGAAGTCTCCGCCGCGTGGGTACCCGATGGCGAAGAACCCTGCATCGGCTTCACCCTTCGGGACATCGGCCGACGGTTGGCAAGCGGGCCGCAAGGCGCCCGTGACCTGACCCGCGCCGCCGAGGAGCTCACGTCGTTGGTCGGCCGGGTGTCGCTGCGCGATCTGGTCCGCGATACCGTCGATCTGGTGGAGCGCCATTTCATCGAGGCGGCGCTTGAGCTCACCAACGACAACCGGACGTCGGCCGCCGAAGTGCTGGGCGTGAGCCGGCAGAGCCTGTATGTCAAGCTTCGGCGACACCGGCTGGTGACGCCAGGCGCTGATCGCGAAGATCCACCGCTCAGTTAGCCCCAAAACGGACCCGAAACAGCAAATTCGGATCTGTTGCATTTTTGAACTGTAAACTAAACTAGACGCCTATGAGCGTCAGCTCCATTGTACGGCCTTCCCCAGCGCGCCCGGACCCACGTGCGGTTCTGACCCTGCTGAAGCCGGTCACGTGGTTCCCTCCGATGTGGGCGTTCACCTGCGGCGCAGTATCCGCGGGCGTTGCGCTCACCGATCGGTTTGCTGTGCTGGCGCTCGGCATTCTCATTACGGGTCCCCTCGTTTGCGCCTCCAGTCAGGCCGTCAACGACTGGTTCGATCGCCACGTCGATGCGATCAACGAACCCAACCGGCCGATTCCGTCCGGACGGATCCCCGGTCAATGGGGGCTCGCTCTGGCGATTCTCTGGACGGCGCTCTCACTGTTGGCCGCCGTACCGCTCGGCACCTTTGGTGTGGTGGCCGTTGGCATCGCGCTGCTCTTTTCGTGGGGCTACAGCGCGCCGCCGCTGCGCTTCAAACAGAACGGATGGATTGGGAATCTCGCCGTCGGCATCACCTACGAAGGTCTCGCGTGGGTCACCGGCGCCGGCATCATGCTGGGCAGCCGAGTGCCGCCCGCGCCGATTCTGCTGCTCGCGCTGCTCTACAGTCTGGGCGCGCATGGCATCATGACGCTCAATGACTTCAAGGCCATTGAAGGCGACCAGAAGATGGGCGTACGCTCGCTGCCCGTCTTGCTCGGTCCCGACGGCGCGGCGCGAGTGGCCTCTGCGGTCATGCTCGCGGCCCAAGTCGTCGTGATCGCACTCCTCGTGTCCTGGGCACGTCCCATGCACGCGGCCGCGATTGCCGTGCTGGTCTGCCTGCAGGCGGCGATGATGTGGCGCTTTCTCGGCGCGCCGCGTGAACGCGCGCTCTGGTTGAGCGCACTCGGTGTGCCGTTCTATGCCTCGGGCATGATGATCGCCGCCTTTGCCGTGCGCGAGGTGATTGCATGAGCTGGTGGCAACTGACCAGGCTTGGATTCGTGCAAGCGGCGATCGGCGCGGTCGTCGTGCTGCTGACCACGACGATCAATCGCGTGATCGTGGTGGAGTTGGCGTTGCCAGCCTCTGTGCCGGGCGTGTTGGTGGCGCTGCATTTCGGTGTGCAACTCGCGTTGCGCCCACGCCTTGGTCACGACAGTGATCGCATGGGTATGCGGACGCCGTGGATCATCGGCGGCATGGTGCTCTGTGCCGTGTCCGGGGTGGCGGTGGCGGCGAGTCTGCCGGTGATGCGGGATCACACCATGCTGGGCATCGTGCTCGCGTCGGTGGCCAGCATCGCGCTGGGCGCTGGTGTCAGTGCCTCCGGCACACCACTGCTGGCGCTCATGAGCGAACGCGCGCATCCCTCGCAACGGGCCGGCGCGGCGGCGATCACGTGGATTCTCATGATTGTGGGCATCATCATCACCGCCGCGACATCCGGTGTGCTGCTCGATCCGTTTTCGTTTTCTCGACTGATTGCCATCGCGGCCGGTATCGGCGGCGCCGGCGTGTTGATCGCCATTGCGGCAACCTACGGCATCGAACGTCGTGCCATGGCGTCTCTGGCATCGATCGCGTCGGCAACTCCGGTGACGCCGTCAACGTCGTTCCGCGATTCGCTGCGCGTCGTGTGGGATGAACCCGCTGCGCGCACCTTCGCGGGTTTTGTGTTTCTCGCGATGCTCGCGTACAGCGCGCAGGATCTCATCCTCGAGCCGTTTGCCGGCATCGCCTTCGGGATGACACCGGGCGAAAGCACCAAGTTGTCCGGCATGCATCACGGTGGTGTGCTGGTCGGCATGGTGATTGCCGCACTGCTTGCGACCCGCACCGGCCAACTGCGGCACTGGGCGGCGTTCGGGTGTTTCGCCTCGGCCGTGACGTACGTGGTGTTGGCGATCACCCCGGTGGTGGGCGATGTGCGCCTGTTTCGTCTGGTGGTTCCCGTTCTCGGACTGGCCAACGGCATCTTCGCCATCGGCGCCATCGGCTCGATGATGGCACTCACTAGTGATCGCACCGACGGACGCGCGGGTTTGCGTCTTGGCGTTCTTGGCGCCGCGCAGGCGGTGGCCTATGCCAGCGGGACAATGGCTGGTGCGGCAGGAGTGGACCTTGCACGCACGGTTTTCAACTCGCCTGTCCGAGGTTACCTGACTGTTTTCGCTGTCGAAGCAATCCCCTTTGCGGTCTCGGCCGTGTTGGCGCTTCGCAGTGCATCCAGCGAGCGGGCCGGACAGGTCATGCGTCAGCGCGGCGACATGCTGCCGGCGGTGATGCAGTCATGATGAACGTCGCATTCGCAGTTGCACATGTCGTATCTGAACGGCCGGGGCCACGCTGCGCCCCGGGCAACAGCCGCAGGGAGACACAATGAGCCAGATGCACGAGCAGTCGAGCAGCGTGACCGATCCGATGTACGATGTCGTGGTGGTGGGTGGCGGGCCCGCGGGCGCGACGGCGGCGCATGAGCTGGCGCTCAAAGGGCGCCGCGTGCTGCTGCTGGATCGCGCCGGCCGAACCAAACCCTGCGGTGGCGCGGTTCCTCCGCAACTGCTGCGCGACTTCGATGTCCCCGAGTCGTTGCTGGTCGCGCATATCGACACGGCGCGCATCATCTCGCCCAAGTCGCGAAAAGTCGACATTCCCGTCGGAGATGGATTCGTCGGCATGGTCGATCGCGATGTGTTTGACGAATGGCTCCGGACCCGCGCGGCCAACGCCGGTGCAGAGCGTCGCACGGGGACGTTCACCCAGTTCACACGTGGCGAAGACGGCGTCGCGGTGATCAGCTACACCGACGGCAAGTCGCGCTCTGGTGAGGTTCGGCAGGTGCGTGCGCGCATGGTGGTGGGCGCCGATGGCGCGCTGTCACCGGTGGCGCGGCAGTGCGTCCCCGGGGCGCACAAAGCGCGCCACGTCTTCGCGTATCATGAAATCGTGAAGTCTCCAGAGAGCGACAGCAGCGCTGACTTTGGCGCCGCCCGCTGTGACGTGTACTATCAGGCCCCGCTTTCCCCCGACTTCTACGCGTGGGTCTTTCCGCACGGCAAGACCACCAGCATCGGCACCGGCACGCTGCAAAAGGGTTTCGGCCTCAAAGAAGCGGTCGCGAAGCTGCGCCAGGACACCGGACTTGATCGCGTGGAGACCATTCGTCGCGAAGGTGCTCCAATCCCGATTAAACCACTCCCCCGTTGGGACAACGGAAAAGATGTGGTTTTGGCAGGAGATGCAGCCGGGGTGGTTGCGCCCGCGAGCGGAGAGGGGATCTTCTACGCTATGACTGGTGGCCGATTTGCTGCGCGGGCCGTGGAAGAGGCGCTGGCAACCGGAAACCCGAAAGCACTCGCCAACGCGCGCCGTTCGTTCATGCGGCTGCACGGGCAGGTGTTCTGGGTGCTCGACATCATGCAGAGCTTCTGGTACAACAGCGACAATCGGCGGGAGCGGTTCGTCGCGATCTGCCGTGACAAGGATGTGCAAAAGCTCACGTTCGACGGTTACATGAACAAGCAGCTCGTCAAAGCGAAACCGCTGGCGCACGTCCGCATCTTCTTCAAGAATCTCGCGCACCTCACCGGTCTCGCGACCGCGTGAGCACCCAGTCCTGGCCCTGCCGCCCATGCTGATTTCGATCGCGATCGATTTCCGGCTCGCTGACGTTGCGACGCGTGAACGCTTTCATCTTTCGGATGAACGCCTCACGCAACTCTATCGCACGGCACGCAGTGAAATCGTCACCGAGGCTGCGCTCATTGCGACCTGCAATCGCACCGAGTTGTACGCCTAGGTCGACAGCGAAGACATGAAGGTTGTCGAGCGCGCGGTGCAGACGCTCGCCCGGCGTTGGATGCGCACCCGCGCGGAAGGCGACGCGCTGTTGCACACCGCGACGCAGCGATTCGGTGCACAGGCGGCGCGACATGTTGTGCGCATCGCTTCGGGACTCGAGTCGCAGGTGCTTGGCGACGGTCAGATTCTCGGCCAGCTTCGGTCCGCGTACAAGCGCGCATCGCACGGCCATGCCGCTGGACCGGTACTGCACCGTCTCTTCGAGACGGCACTGCGTGCGGGCAAGCGGGCGCAGACCGAGACATCTCTCTCGGCGGGACGCAACTCGGTCGGCGCCGAAGCGGCCGTGACCGCGTCGCAGCGTTTCGGGAATCTGCAGAACGCGCGGTGTGTGGTGGTGGGTGCCGGCAAGACCGGTACGCGCGCCGCCAAGCAGCTGCACAAGTTGGGCGCGCGTGATCTGGTGATTGTCAACCGCACGTTCGAACGCGCGCACGAACTGGCCAGCTATGTCGGCGGGCGGGCGGCGCCGATGGAAGCGTTGCATATCGAAGCGGCGATGGCGGATGTCGTGATCATTGCCACAGCCAGTCAGACGCCGGTGCTCACACATACGGCGCTGCAGCATGCGCGCGAAGCGTGTGCCGCCACCGGTTATGCGTTGCTGCTGATGGATCTGGGTGTGCCGCGCAACATCGATCATCGGGTGGCCGAGCAGGCTGGTGTGACCTTGATCGACCTCGACACGCTGCACCAACCCATTCTCGACGCGGAAGAGATGCGCCGGGATGCCGTCCCAACGGCCTCGCGCATCTGCGAAGACGAAATCGCGTCGTTCATGGAGTGGTTGGCCACGATGCCGGCACGCGACGCCATTCGTCCGTTGCGGGAAGCGCTGGAAGGTGTGGCGCGCCGCGAAGTGGCGTTCGCCGCAGGCGGAGACGAGTTGGTGGCCGAGCGCACCGCGTCGCGCATTGTGGCCAAGCTGTTGGCCGGGCCGATGTCGGCATTGCGTCGCGCCGTTCAGCGCGGCGAGCCGCTCGATGCGCAGGCCATGATGCTGCTCGAGATGTTTGCGCCCGTGTCACCGGCGACGGTCCGTTCACCGCGTGCGGCGCATCATCCGGCGCGCAGCCGTCAGCAGTCCCTGGAAACCGTGGTGCGTGAGACGCCCGCGCGGGAGACCCCCGTGCGCGAGACGCCGGTGCGTGAAACAACCCCACTCCGCGACACGCAGCGCACGGAGGCGTCCGCTGGCCGCCGCGTGCCGGCTGAATGGCGGGCACTAACCCCTGAGCGCTATCTGTGAGTGATGCTCCGTTGGTAACACCGCCCGCCAACGATCTGTTGTTGCGGGCATTGCGTGGCGACGTCGTTGAACGCCCGCCCGTGTGGATGATGCGACAGGCCGGCCGCTATCTGCCTGAGTACCGCGCGGTGCGTGCGAAGTCGGATTTCTTGACCATGTGCCGCACCCCCGAGCTTGCCGTCGAAGTGACGCTGCAACCGCTCGATCTCGTCGGTGTGGATGCGGCCATCATTTTCAGCGATATCCTGGTCGTGCCGGAAGCGATGGGCATGCATCTCACGCTCGACGAAGGCGTGGGGCCGCAGTTTCCGTCACCGGTTCGTACCATGGCCGACCTCGACCGACTGCGCGCCGTCGATCCCGAGGACAGTCTCAAGTACATGCTGGACGGGATTCGCCTGGCACGCCGCGAGATCAACGGGCGGGTGCCGCTGATTGGATTTGCCGGCTCGCCGTGGACGCTGGCCGCGTACATGATCGAAGGCAAAGGCACCAAGCAGTTTGCGGTCGCCAAGAAGATGCTGTTCGAGCAACCCGCACTTGCGCATGCGCTTCTCGACAAACTGGCCACCGCCGTGGGTGATTTTCTGGTCGCGCAGATCAAGGCGGGCGCGCAGGTGGTGCAGCCGTTCGAATCGTGGGCGGGAGCACTCGGCCCCGAGGAATACCGCACCTTTGCCCTGCCCTACATGGCCAAGGCGGCATCACGCGTGCGCGGCATGGGTGTGCCACTCATCGCCTTCTGCCCGGGTGGTGGATGGGCGCTGCGTGAGATCGCCGAGGCGACGCAGGCCGATGCCGTCGGTGTCGATTGGCACACCACGCCGCAGCATGCCCGCGCCATGTGCGCCGGGATGAACGTTGCGATGCAGGGCAATCTCGATCCGTGTGCGTTGTACGCTCCACCGGCGGAGATTCGTCGCCGCACGCACGAAATGATCGCGGCGTTCGGACCGGTAGGACATATCGCGAATCTCGGGCATGGAATTCTCCCCGACGTGCCAGTAGCGCACGCGCGTGCATTTGTTGATGCTGTGAAGGAGTGGCGCTGGACCGAAGAGGCCCTGGCCGCAGCGAGCGCGTCGTCTGGTGCGCACGCACAACTCGTGGGGGTCTGATGAGCGCCGCCGTGTTTCCCATTGATCGAACTGCCCCCGCGTTGTCGACCGAATCGCGCCGAGCGGAAGCGACGCGCTGGATCGCGGGTCTGCATGACGAACTGACCTCGTTCTTCGGTCGCCTCGACCGTGGCGGGACGTTCATCGAAGACCGCTGGGAACGTCCCGGCGGCGGCGGCGGCGTGGCGCGGGTCATGACCGATGGGGTCACGTTCGAGAAGGCGGGTATCAACCGCTCGGCCGTGATGGGTGAACTGCCCGAATTGGCGGCCCGGCGACTGGGCGGCCGTGGCGCAGCGGCGGGCGCGACGAAGTTTTTTGCCACCGGCGTGAGTCTCGTGGTGCATCCGCGCAGCCCGAAGGTGCCGACGGTGCACTTGAACGTGCGGTACTTCGAGCTGACCGACGAACAGGGTCAACTGACCGACTGCTGGTATGGCGGCGGGACCGACCTCACGCCGTTCTATCCGCACGAAGACGATGCCCGCACGTTTCATCGCGCGCTCCGCACCATGTGCGACCGGCACCATCCGCAGTTCTACACCGACTTCAAACGCTGGTGCGACGAATATTTCGTCAACACGCATCGTGACAACGAAGCGCGCGGTGTGGGCGGCATCTTCTTCGATCATCTGCGTCCGTCCGAAGAGAACGGACTCAATCATGAGCAGATTGCGGCATTCGTCACCGATGTGGCGCGGTCGTTGCGCCACGCCTACGAGCCGATCGTCGATCGTCGCCGTGACGAGCCGTTTTCAGCGGCGGAACGTGATTTCCAGTTGGTGCGTCGCGGCCGTTACGTGGAGTTCAACCTCGTACACGATCGCGGGACCGTGTTCGGCTTGCAGACCCAGGCACGCGTTGAAAGTGTGCTCATGAGCTTGCCCCCGTTGGCCATGTGGCAGTACGCTCCGCGGTATGCCCCGGGCTCCTTCGAAGCGCACCTCACGGCCATGCTTGCTCCTCGCGACTGGGCGTCGGACGGCGCCGGAGTGTGAGTTATGCCGGCGCTTGCCAATCGACGGGATAGCATGAGCGCGCGGGAACCCGAGCGCGGCGATCACCGCTCGGTTGCCGTCGTGGGCGCCGGCATCACGGGCTTGGTGACGGCCTACGAAATGCGCCGGCGCGGCGTCAACGTGACGCTGTTTGAATCCAGCGGTCACTCCGGCGGGGCGATACGCACGACATGCACTGAAGGATTTCTGGCGGAGCATGGCCCCAACTCCTTCGTCACATCCGCGCCGGTCGAGTCACTGCTGACACAGCTCGATCTGCAGGATGAGGTGGTCGAGGCCATCCCGCACGCCAATCGGCGCTACGTCGTGCGCAATCGCGCGCTGGTGCCCTTCCCGATCACGCCGCCGGCAATGCTGGGGACACGGCTGTTTTCGCTACGGGCCAAGCTGCGCGTGCTGCTCGAACCGTTGGTGCGTCGCAGCGTGGACGACAGCGACGAGTCGATCGCCTCATTCGTGCGGCGGCGGCTTGGGCACGAAGTGCTCGACTACGCCGTCGACCCGTTCATTTCGGGGATCTTTGCCGGCGACGTCGAAACGCTGTCGATGGCGCATGCGTTTCCGCGAGTCTACGCGCTCGAGCGCGAGTACGGGTCGCTGTCGAAGGGACTGATGGCGCAGCGCAGTGCGGCGCGCAAACAGGCATCGGGCACGTCGGCAAACGGCGGAGCGACCGATGCGGGCACGCCGGCGGCGCTCGAATCGCAGCCGGATGCAGGCGCCCCCGTGCGCCCCAGATTGATTTCGTTCATCGATGGCATGCAGACCCTGACCGACGCACTCGAAGCCGCTCTGGCAGGCACGCTGCGGCTTGGCTGCCCGGTCCGTCTGCTGCATCGCGACGAGGCGCGCTGGATTGTCGATGCCGGTCAGGAAGGCGCGGAACGCTCGCGCGCTTTCGACGCCGTCGTCATGGCCACCCCCGCCCATGTGCTCGCCGCCATGGAGCTCCCGGGCGATATGCGTCAGCATGCGACGCCGGTCGAACGGGTTGAGTATCCGCCAGTCAGTACCGTGACGTTGGGCTTCCGGCGCAGCGATGTGACGCATCCGCTGGATGGCTTCGGCATGTTGATTCCATCAGCCGAGCGCGAAACGCTGCTGGGTGCCCTCTTCAGCAGTTCGCTGTTCACCGATCGCGCCCCGGAAGATCATGTGACCATCACCTGTTTTGTGGGTGGGGCACGCTCTCCGGATCTGGCGCGGGAGAGCACCGACGTGCTGGTTGGCCGGGTGCTGCGCGAGTTGACCAGACTGGTTGGGGTGCGCGGCGATCCGGTATTTGTCCAACACGTGTTCTGGCCGCGCGCCATTCCGCAGTACACGGTGGGCTATCAGACGGTCAAAAACGCCGCCGACGCGATCGAGCGGGCCAACCCCGGACTCTATTTGGCAGGCAACTACCGAAACGGGGTCTCGGTGGGCGACTGCGTTGCCAGTGGCCAGGAGATCGCGCAGCGGGTCGAGGCGTACCTCTCGCGGGCACGCTAAGACAGGCGCGGGGGCGGGCTGGCACCGGGGCGCGCCGGTCAGTAGCCTCACTCATGTCTTCTCTCGCTCTTCTGGCCATTGCCGCACATCGCGACGACGCCGAGCTGACCTGTGGTGGGACGCTCATTCGCGCCGTCGACGCCGGACATGCGGTGGGCGTGCTCGATCTCACGCAGGGTGAAATGGGTACCCGTGGATCGGCGGCGCTGCGCGCGGCCGAAGCGGAAGCGGCCGCGCACGTCATGGGCCTCGCGGTGCGCGAAAATCTGGGGCTGCCGGACGCGGGCATTCGCAACGATGACGACACGCGCGCGCGGCTGGTGCAGCTCCTGCGACGACTCGCACCGCGCGTGGTGATTGCCCCGGCCACCCGCAGTCGGCATCCCGACCACCGGCGCGCGGCAGAACTCGTGCGCGACGCGTGTTTTCTGGCCGGACTGGCCAAGTACGCTTCCGGCGACGCGCCCGCCGCGCGCCCGTTCAAACTCTTGCACGTGCTCACGTATCGTGAAGACGCCGTGAAGCCCACGTTCGTCGTGGACATCACCGAACAGTTCGACCGCAAGATGGCCGCGATCAAGTGCTACGGCTCGCAGTTTGACGGCGCGACACAGGCTGGCGAAGTCTATCCGAATGGCGAGTCGTTGTACGACGTGGTGACGCATCACGCCGCGCGATACGGCTCACTCATCCGGTCGCGCTACGGCGAGCCGTTCAGCACCGACGAAACGATGCGTGTCGATGATGTGACGACACTCGCCGTCTCGACCTTCTGACGTCCAGCCGGCAGTCTTGCCCCGCGTGGACCACGTTCCCTCCGCTTCAGACCAGGCGCACCGCTCCATGAGTGACACTCCGAGCAGCATCGACTACGGCAGCTATTTGCGTCTCAACGAGCTGCTGGCCTTGCAGACCGTGCAATCGTCGCCCGAACACCCCGACGAAATGTTGTTCATCGTGGTGCATCAGGCGAGCGAGTTGTGGTTCAAGGTGTTGCGGCATGAGATGGACACACTCATCGCTGCCTTCGAGCAATTCGACACGATGCGGGCGCTCCTGGCCATTCAACGTGTGAATGTGCTGACGGAGATCGTCGCGCAGCAGCTGACGGCACTCGACACGTTGCCGCCGCAGCGTTTCGCGCAGTTTCGTGGCTATCTCGGATCATCGAGTGGATCACAGAGTGCACAGTTTCGCGCGATCGAAGCGACGGCGGGTCTCCGTGATGCGCACTACATGGCGGCGATCGCCGAACATGGCGACCCGCCGGCCGAAGTGGCGGCGGCACTCCAGCGCCCGACCCTGCAATCACTCGCGCTCGCACTCATCGATCACGAGCACGTGACGTTGGAATCGCTGTACATGGGACCGGGTCCGACGCCGCTCTTCCTGCTCATTGAAGGCTTGCTCGAGTTCGAGCAACGCTTTGCCCGGTGGCGCTTCCTGCACGTGCAGCTGGTTGAGCGCATCATCGGTCCCGGCACGTTTGGCACGGGTGGCACACTCGGCGCCAAGTACCTCTCACGCACCGTGAGCCAGCGCTTCTTCCCGGAGCTCTGGGCCGTGCGTTCCAAGTTCTACGGCGCACGCCCGTGAGCGAATGGCACCGCGTTGCCCCGTGGCGTCGCTGAGATGTCGGGACTGATCGACATCTCCATTCCGCTGTCGGCGGCCACGCCGCCGTGGCCGGGAGATACGCCGTTCTCATGCGGCTGGACCTGTCGACGTGAACGCGGCGACAGTGTCAACCTCGGCACACTCGTGACGAGTCCGCATGTGGGCACACACGCCGATGCACCAATGCACGTCGAGTCGGAGTGGGCGCCAAGCGAGTCACTGCCGGCGCGCGTGTTCGTCGGCGAATGTGTGGTGATCGCGCTGCCGGACGATCACGCGGTCACCGATGATCTCGATGCCACGTTGCTCGAGTCGCTTCTCGTCCCGTTCATCGGTGAGGAACGGGTGTCACGCGTGCTGCTGCGAACGGGATATTCGGTCGCGTACGGGCAGTTCCCCGCCGACTGGCCCGCGCTCACGGTCGGCGCGGTGGAGTGGCTGCTGGCGCGCGGCATGGAGTTGTGGGGCAGCGATGCGCCCAGTGCCGACCGGCGCACCAGCACCGCGTTGCCCGTGCATCATGCCGTGTTTGGCGGCGGTGCGTATG
>JAGNMU010000296.1 GCA_017991005.1 Gemmatimonadaceae bacterium
CCGTCGAACAGGCCGCCAGAAACGCCGGCCATGCCGTGAACGTGCCGTTCACTCCCGGTCGTATGGATGCATCACAGGACCAGACGGATGTGCATTCGTTTGCCGTGCTTGAACCGCAGGCTGACGGATTCCGCAACTACCAGAAGCAGGCGTTCACCACCACGGCCGAAGAAATGCTGGTGGACAAGGCACAGTTGCTGACACTCACGGCGCCCGAGATGACCGTGCTCGTGGGCGGTCTGCGTGTCCTCAACGCCAACGTGGGACAGTCACGTCACGGCGTGTTCACCACGCGGCCTGAAACGCTGACCAACGACTTCTTCGTGAACCTGCTCGACATGGGGACCACGTGGAAGGCGATGTCGGAGTCTGGTGACGTGTTCGAAGGGCGCGACCGTGTGACGGGCGATGTGAAGTGGACCGCCACGCGAGTCGATCTCGTGTTCGGATCCAACTCGCAGCTCCGCGCACTCGCCGAGGTGTACGCGCAGGACGATGCCAAAGAGTCGTTCGTGCAGGCGTTTGTGAAGGCGTGGACCAAGGTGATGAATCTCGATCGCTTCGAACTGGCCTGATCGCGGCCGCTGACCGCGGGATAGTACAACGGGGCGCTTCGACATCAGTCGGGGCGCCCCGTTGCGCAGTCAGACATCTTATCGACCGTCAGTCTCGTTCCGGCTTCCCTGGAGTGATCAGCGTGCCCTCTCGCCACTGACGCTGCACGTCTGGCACACCGTCAAGAAACCAGCGCAGTGACGTGAGCAGTCGGTCGTCGCTTTCCTCTTCGACGCGGACCGTCCCGGAATAGTAGAAGTAGACAAATGCGGGATCCTGCTGCTGCGCCGTGAGCATCGCACCGATCCCATCCATCGGGAGATAGGCGTGCGCGTCGTTCGAGAATATCCACTCCCCATCCTCGAGCGCGCGCCACCCGATGGTGCCGGCCAACGACTCGGTGACCGGTCCGCGTACCGGCCGTGGACGGCCAACCACCGCATTGTTGGCCGGGGCACGGACGCGGCCGAGTGGCACCAGCAATTGATAGCGTGGCTCAGGGTCGGCCATCCACTCGAGATACACGCCGTTGCGCAGCACCGGTTTGCCCGGTTCGAGCGCGGCATACCCTTCGCGGCGCAACATCGCTTGCACGGTCGCCAGCCGACTCGCACGAAGTTCACCTTCCTTGCGTGGCGCATCGCGCATCTCGGCGAACGTCGCCACCGGATCACGCGTGAGTCGAAACGACGCGGCGATCTTGGCGATCTGCGCCACGCCGTTCTCCAGTTCGACCTCCTGCTTCACGGCGTGCCAGACGAGTTGCAGTCGACGAGTGCGATCGGCGTAGACAAACTGATACGCCGGTTCCGTCACACTGCCGCGCGTGTAGATGCCCTCGGAGATGGTGACTGTGCCCGAGCCCAATGCGCTGCTGCGTACCGGCCTCCGCTGCTCATAGCTGATACGCATGCGGCGCGGGACCTCGGCGTACTCGTTGGTCGTGGCATCCGGCGCCATGACCGAGACAATCAACTGTTCCTTGTACGTGGTGATACTGCCCATCGACGCCCAGAAGTACGTGGACGAAAACCCAAAGGTGAGTCGTCCTATCTCATCCGCCCAGTACGCGCCCTTCCCTTCCGTATCGAGGTTTCGTGGCACGCTGATGACCCCGATATCCGCCAGCGGGCGGGCGGTCAGGCGCGGTTGACTCGAGAAGAACATGGCAAGCGCGCTCAAGCTGAGTGAAAGCGTTCGGATCATCGAGTCGTCATCACCGGCGTCGAGGTGAACGGCCAGAGGGCGAGGGTACTCACCGCGGCACGACTGAACGGATATATGCCGGCGGATGCGAGGTGTCTATGAACAGGATCCCGTCGTATTCATTGCGCGGTACCAGCGGATCGAGCTGCGTCCCCCACGACATCGTGGGAATCGTGCGAAACATCCAGGCCGTCTCAGCGGATTCGGTCGCCCGCGACAGATCAACGAAGGCATAGCGCCAGGGCAGCGTGTGCAGCATCGACTCGAGGCTGCCAGTCACCATGCGGCCAACTGCGTACTGTTGCCCGCCGTTCATCGCCGCCGCACCGCGATACATGAACATCCCGATGGTGTAGAGCTCCGCACGATGACGTCGCGCGGTCCACACGCCCATCGTGGTCTGCGTCGCCCCTGTGCTGCCATCGTCGCGCATCACCACGTTCTCGCGATGCTGAATGTGGAAGTTGTGCGCCCACACCATCACCTTCTTGCCGGGATATCGTTCGGCCAGCAGGAAGTCGAGATTGTCGGCCATCGCCAAATCCCGTATCGGCGTGCCCAAGGCCATGCCAGCGGCCGTTTGCCTGGTATAGGCGTTCATGGAGATCGCCGCCTGCCGCGCAATGTTCGGCGCAAACGGATCGTCGCGCACCAACGGGGCCAGCCGCCGCTCGTTGCCACGAAACCACGTGGCCAGTGAGTCATAAAACGCTACCATGGCATCGCGGTTGCGCACCGCCGTGGCATTTTCAGAGCCGTTGAGCGCGCCCAGCGTCATCGAGTCGCGACTATACACGGCCCGGGCATACGCCGTATCCACCTTGGCGATCAGATCGCGAAAGAACGCCGGACGCGCGATCGCCGTCGGTGCACTGGTTTGCGAGTCGAAGCCGGCCAGGAACAGCGGTCGCGCCGTTTCTTGCGTGGACTTGATGTACTCGAACAGTGGACGCACCTCGGCGGCATGCCACACACCAAAAATGCACGAACGCATCAGTTGGTCGGCTGTCAGCGTGGCAATGGCCCGTTGGGCGCGATCACACTCGAAGAGCGAACTCTCGAACGCGATAACGTCGTACCCCAGCTCCTCATGCAGATACTTGATGAGGCGCACTTTGGCGAGACTGAACTCGGCGACGCCGTGGCCGCTCTCGCCAAGCTGCACGATGCGCTTGGTGCGCAGCAGCGGCGCCAGAAACCGGAGATCGCTGAAGTCGGACGCGCCCAACGACCGAATGGGTTTGGCGTTGCGCCCCAGCCACGACGTCCACGCAGCGTTTTCTGCGGGCCGCGCCACCGAATCCGGCGCCGGAGCCAGTTCGGCATCGGTGAGCAGTCGCGCGGTGTCTTCCGGAATACGCGGCGGCGCCTGAAATGGCGCCGCATCGGCGTATACTCGCGGGCGCGCCATTCCCACCACCTGAATGGTCAGTGAGTCGTACCATGCGGTCCCGTTGCCGGGATGCAGCGCACCCAGATTGATGGCGGACGCGCCAGAATCGACGGGCACCTCGACTTCATATTTCGTCCACGCCGTGGTGCCACTCACGCCACGCTGCCGCATGTTCTCAAACGCAATCGTGCGCGTACCGGCATCGACGCGCACCCAGAAGCCAGCGTAGCCTTCGCTGATGCCTTCCGTTCGGATATAGCCGGACAGACGCAGTGCCCGACCGCGTGCGAGCGGCAACGGATACGTCGTGGTGGCGACGGCAAACGCCTGCGGACCGCGAGTCCCCGGACCGTACCAGCGCGTGCGCAGACTGCTCCTTCCGGCCAGTGGAGACACCGTGTCCAAGGCAATGTCGTAACCGGCACCGTTCACGGCCCAACCGGCGGGCCGACTGAGTCGGTCTTGCGCCTCGAAGCCAAGATTGGCGGGTGGCTGTTGTCCCTGCGCGATCGAAACGGCCGTGGCGGAGAGCGCCGCCCATACACCCGCGCCTGCGAGCGACAAGCTTATGCCATAACTCAGCTTTGACATCCGGAACTCCATCAACACTCCATGTGCGTCGCATCATTGTCGAGCCCTCGACATCGCGGGGCGGGCTCTGCAGACTCTGCGTCATGATTTACTTCCCCTTTCGTCACTTCGCCAGCGCGCGCGCCTGGCGTATCGGATCATGCCTCGCGTCGTTGACCGCGTGTCTGTTTGCACCGCGCATGGCCCTCGCGCAGACCACGCTCACTGCCGGAAGCGCGGGATTGACACTCGGTGCCGATGGTCATGTCGCAAGCCTCCGTCTGGCGGATCGCTCGATCGCCATGACGCCGCACGACTCGATGCAGCTCTGGATTGCGCATCCGTCACCACAGGCCGATGGCACATCAGCCGCGCCAATCCTGCCGGCGGATGCCGCACTATTCACGTCGCAGCGGTTGAGCGGTGCGTCGCCGGGTGTGCGACTCACCTGGAGTCGCTTTGCACGCGCTCCCGGCCTTGTCGTCACCGCGACGGTGCGGCTCCGCGCCAGCGACGGGACCAGCCTGTGGCATCTCGATGTCTCGGGATTGCGTCGCACCCCGCTCGACTCGATTCGCTTCCCGCGCGTCGTCGGCATTCCGCGACTCGGCACGCGCGAAACGCTGATCGTGCCGTTGTGGATGGGACAGCAAATGCACGAGCCACGCGCGCGGTTTGCCAGCGCTACCGCCGCGACGGCCGTCGGGAGCAATCCATTGGGCTCCACCGCGCCGCGCGCACAGAACTGGGCGTATCCTGGCGCACTGTCGCTGCAGGCGGTCGCGGTGACCTCGGACGATGGCGTCTCGATGCGCATCAGCGCAAATGATTCACTGGCCTACCGCAAGTCGTTTGCATTGCTTGGCAACGCAGATGGTACGCTGGGATTCGAGGCGGCGCATCTGTTTCCGGATCCCGGAAGCGCTGACCGGTTTTCGCTGCCGTACGCGGTGCAACTGGGCGTTTTTCGTGGCGACTGGATGACCCTCGCCGAGTGGTATCGCTCGTGGGGGATGCAGCAACGATGGTCGCGCGAGAGTCGAGTGGCCCGCAAGGCCGTTGCGCCGTGGGTGGACAGCACCGGCATCTGGGTGTGGAACCGCGGTCGGTCGCCCATGGTGCTCGATCCGGCCAAACAGTTGCAGTCGTACGCGGGCATGCCGGTCAGTGTGTTCTGGCATTGGTGGCACAAGGGGCCGTACGACACGTCGTTTCCCGAGTATCTCCCACCGCGCGAGGGTGCCGCACCGTTTACCAACGCCGTCAAGGCCGCTCACGATGCGGGCGTGCACGCCATTGTGTACATGAACCAGCGACTGTGGTGCACGGAAACGCCCAGTTGGACGGCGCGCAACGCGCAGCAGGGCGCCGTGCGCGAGCGCGACGGCAAGATTCGCACGGAGGTCTACAACATTTTCGATCCCATTCCGTGTGCGACCATGTCGGTGACGAGTCCGTTCTGGCGCAACACGTACACCGGGATCGCCGACACCGTCGTGCATCAGTACGGCATCGACGGCATCTACATGGATCAGGCGGTACTCAGCCTGGTGAACTGGCGCCGCGGTGCCGGGATGCCGGTGGGTGGCGGCAACTACTGGATGGCGGGCTTCGATTCGCTCGCCGCGTCACTGCGCCGCATGGCACGCACGACGCCGATCGTGCTGGCGGGTGAAGGTGGCGGTGAAAGCTGGCTGCCCGCACTCGATCTGTTCCTCACGTTGCAGGTGAGCCAGGAACGATACGCCGATCCCGCGAGTGGATGGGAGCCGTTGCCACTCTTTCAGTCTGTCTACCATGAGGTGGCCAACACGTACGGAACGTACGGCTCGCTGACGTATCCGCCGTACGACGAACTCTGGCCCGATTCAACGCGGCCCGCGAATGCGTTGTCGTTGCTCGACCGCAAGTATGCGCAGCAGTTCCGGCTCGAACAGGCACGCATGTTTATCTGGGGGATGCAGCCGACCATCGCCAACATGTTGCCCGAGCAGTTGACCGAGCGCACCGAGGAGATCGACTACATGGTGCGTCTCGCCACGCTGCGACGCGCGTCGCAGCGTGGCGAGACGCACCATGTAGTCGATCTCCTCGGTGCGCTCGGTCAACTGCTC
>JAGNMU010000295.1 GCA_017991005.1 Gemmatimonadaceae bacterium
GTCTATAGCCTGTTCCGTGCCGCGTGACTGTGCACTTCGGCACAGTGTGTACGTGCCCTCGTCCCGATACTGGGGGCTATCGCTAGCATGGGTATTCACGCCGTGCTTCAGGCGTTTCGTCGCATGTGGCCGTCCAGGCCATCTCCGCCTGACAAGCCCTTTCGCGACGAACTGCTGAGCATCGAGCGGCTGGAGGAGCGCGCCTTGTCGATTGCGGCGAGCTTCACGCTGGATCCGCGTCGCGGCGCACGCAACATCTTTCCCCGCTTCGAAGACAACGCCCGGGTATTGCGCGAGACCTACCGTGCCTTTGCGCACGACGTGCGGGCCGGCCAGTTCATCACGCCGGCGGCTGAGTGGCTGCTCGACAACTTTCATCTGATGGCGTCCGAGATTCGGGATGTTCGCGAGAATCTGCCGCGCAACTACTACCGGGAACTGCCGCGCCTCGCCTCACGTGAGTACGTGGGGCAGGCCCGCATCTACGCGATGGCCGTCGAGTTGTTGCGTCACAGCGACAGTCGACTGACGCGCCAGCAGCTGACGGTCTTCGTCAACAGCTATCAGCGCGTCGCGCCGCTCACGATCGGCGAGTTGTGGGCGTGGCCGAGCATGTTAAAGCTCGCGCTCATCGAGAATCTGCGGCGTCTGGCCGACGGCATTGCGAGCGCGCGTCTCGAGCGCATCGCGGCTGACCTGCATGTCTCGCGCATGGAGCGGGCCGACGGCGATATGGCTCGCACATTGCCCGCGGTACTGGGGCCCGCCTATGTCGTGCAGCTCCTGCATCGTCTGCGCGAGTATGGGCCGCGACTCGCGGGCGTTCGCGCCGCGATCGATGCGCACCTGGCGACTGCGAACACGTCGGCCGAAGAGGCGATCCGCAGCGAGCATCAGCGGCAGGCGGCCACGCAGGCGTCGGTGTCGAACGCGGTGAACAGCCTGCGGCTGTGCGGGTCGCTCAACTGGCAGGACTACTTCGAGTCGGTCAGTCTGGTCGAGCAGGTGCTGCAGCGCGATCCGGCGGGCGCGTACGGCCGGATGGACTTCTTGAGCCGCGACCGGCAGCGCCAGGCGGTGGAGCAGTTGGCGGTGCCCACCGGCGAAGCGCAGGTGCGCGTGGCGCTTCGCGCCGTCGAGAGCGCGCGTCGCGCGGCGGCTTCAACCGCGACGGCTGACGGCGCATTCGATCGCACCACCCACGTCGGCTATCACCTGATTGATCGCGGACGTCCGGTGCTCGAGGCCGACGTTGCCTATCGACCCAAGCTGCGCAGCCGCATTCACCGGTTTGTCTTTGCGCATCCGACGCCGATCTATCTGGGCGCCATTGGGTTCATCGCCGCGCTCCTGCTCTCTGGCGTGTCTGTGTATGCGCATCGCGCGGGTGCATCGCCGCTCCTGACGATGGCGATGATGTTGCTGCTGGTGATTCCCGCGGTCGACATCGCGATTGCGCTGACGCAGCGTGTGACGGCGGCGATGATTCCGCCGCTGCGTCTCTCGCGGCTCAGTTTCAAAACGGGTGTGCCTGCCGATGCCCGCACCATGGTGGTGGTGCCGACGCTGCTCACGAGCATTGGCGCGGCCGAACGCCTCGTCGAGCACATCGAAGTGCTGGCGCTCGGCAACATGGATCCGCGCATTCACTTTGCGCTGCTCACCGACTTCACCGACGCCAACGCGAAAGACCTCGACAGCGACGCCGAGATTCTGGCGACTGTTCGTGACGGCATTGACCAGTTGAACCGCCGCTCCGGCGGCGTTGACGCCGATCGCTTCTTTCTCTTTCACCGTGAACGCCGCTGGAACGCGCACGAGCATGCGTGGATGGGGTGGGAGCGCAAGCGCGGCAAGATCGAAGAATTCAATCGTCTGCTGCGCGGCGCCACGGATACCAGCTTTACCACTCAGGTGGGCAACCTCAGCGTGCTGCCGAGTGTGAAGTACTGCATCACGCTCGACACCGACACGCGTTTGCCGCGTGATGCCGCAAAGGAACTGATCGGCATCATTGCGCATCCGCTGAACCGGCCCTACTTCGATCCTGTCGCTGGTCGCGTGACCGAGGGCTACGGCGTGCTGCAGCCGCGCGTGAGCGTGACCATGGCCAGCGCGGCCGGGTCGGTCTTTGCGCGCACATACGCCGGCCACACGGGCGTGGATCCGTACACCACGGCGGTGTCGGACGTGTATCAGGACCTCTTCAGCGAAGGCATCTACACCGGCAAAGGTCTCTACGACGTCGACGCATTCGTGGCGGCGCTCGACGATCGTGTGCCGGAGAACGCGCTGCTCTCTCACGATCTGTTCGAGGGGCTGTACGCCCGCACGGCGTTGGTTACCGACGTCGAAGTCGTCGACGACTATCCCGCCAGCGTGCTGACGCACGCGCGTCGACAGCATCGCTGGGTGCGAGGCGACTGGCAGATTCTGTGGTGGCTGTTTCCGCTCGTACCGACGCGCACCGGTGTGGAGCGCAACCGCCTGCCGCTCATCGCGCGCTGGAAGATTCTCGACAATCTGCGACGCAGCCTGATGGCCCCGGTAACGATTGCGGCGTTGTTGTTCGGGTGGACCGTACTGCCGGGGCATCCTGCCGTGTGGACAGCGATGGCCCTCTCGCCGATCGGCCAACCCTTGTTTCTGTGGTTGCTCGAGACGTTGCGCGGGCCTCGACCGCGCGAGACCTGGCGCGCGTTTCTCCCGGGCGCTGCCGAGGAATTCAACATCGCGTTTGCGCGCGCCACGCTGGAGCTGACGTTTCTCGCCAAGCAAGCCGCCGATATGCTGCATGCGATTGTCGTGACGATCGTCCGACTCGTGTTCACCCATCGCCGCTTGCTCGAGTGGGAAACCGCTGCTGCGAGCGCCGGTCGCGTGGGCGCTCCGCGCGTCTCCGTGTTCGCCACGCAGATGATCGCGAGTCCGCTCATCGCCTGCGGCGCGTTCACGCTTGTGCTGTTGGTGCACCGCGCAGCGCTCTCGACGGCCTGGCCCGTGTTACTCGCGTGGGTGGCCGCGCCGGTGCTCGCGTTCGTGCTCAGCCGGCCCGTGGTGCACCGAACGGCGATGCTGGGCCCGGATGACCGAGCGTTTCTGCATGATGTGGCGCTGAGAACGTGGAAGTACTTCGAGACGCTGGTGGGGCCCGACGATCACTACCTTCCGCCGGATAACATTCAGCTCACACCAGGCACGACCGTGGCGCACCGCACGTCGCCCACCAACATCGGTATGTCGCTGCTGGCCACGCTGGCCGCGCACGACTTCGGCTTTATCGCCACCGACGAACTGCTGCGCCGCACCGACGCGACGCTGACCACCGTCGAGGGACTCGAGCGCTACGACGGTCACCTGCTCAACTGGTACGACACGCGCACGCTGACGCCGCTCTATCCGCAATACGTCTCGACCGTGGACAGCGGAAACTTTGCCGGCGCGCTGCTCACGCTCGCGTCGGCCCTCACGCGCATCAGCGCCATCGGCACGACCGACGCAGCGTCGCTGGCCGCCCGCGCCACCGCGCTGCTCGACGCGATGGATTTCCGGTTTCTGTTCGACAGCGAGCGGCAGCTCTTTACGATCGGCTTTCGGCTCGCCGACGCCGAGAACCCTGGTCGTCCCGATGCGTCGTACTACGACCTGCTCGCGTCCGAGGCGCGACTGGCCAGCTTCATCGCCATCGCCAAGGGCGACGTGCCGCAGACGCACTGGTTTCACCTCGGTCGTTCGGTGACCACCGTGCACGGCGCGCCCGTGCTGCTCTCGTGGAGCGCGACGATGTTCGAGTACCTGATGCCGAACCTGATGATGCGCAGCTTTCCCGACACGCTGCTCGATGCGTCATCGCGCATGGTGGTGCGTCGGCAGATGGACTACGCCGAGTCACGCGGCGTGCCGTGGGGCATCTCGGAGTCTGCGTACAACGTGGTCGACCGCCACGACACGTATCAGTACAAGGCCTTCGGCGTTCCCGGTCTCGGACTCAAGCGCGGACTGGGTGACGAGCTGGTCGTGGCGCCGTACGCAACTGCGCTTGCGGCCTCAATTGCGCCGCTCCAGTCTGCGGCCAACCTGCGTCGGCTGTCAGACGCCGGCCTCGCTGGTGAGTTCGGATTGGCGGAATCGATCGACTACACCAAGCGTGAGAGCGAATCGCTCGAAGGATCTCCCGCGACGGATCATTCGGGTGGCGTGGTCGTTCGCACTTACTTCGCGCATCACGCCGGCATGACGCTGGTGGCACTCGCCAATGCGCTGCACCACAACGTCATGGTCGACCGCTTTCACGCGGATCGACGCGTGCAGGCGACCGAGTTGCTGCTGCAAGAGCGCGTGCCACGGCACACGGCCACCATCGAGCCGCGGCCCATCGACGAGATGCGCGTGATTGCACCGCTGCCGGCGCTGCCGGTGCGACGGTTCCGATCGCCGCACACGTCGGTACCGCACGCGCAGTTTCTGTCGAACGGCAACTTCGTCTCGGTGGTGACGAACGCCGGCGGCGGCAACAGCTTCTGTCGGGGTCTGGCGGTGACGCGGTCGCGCCGTGACGCCACCTGCGATCCGGGCAGCTCATTTGTGTACCTCCGCGACGTGCGCGCCGGTTCTGTGTGGTCGGCCACGTTCCATCCCACCGCCGCGGAGCCTGACGACTACGTCGTGGCGTTCAGCGCCGAGAAAGCCACCTTCCGTCGTCGTGATGACGACGTATCGACGCAGCTCGAGGTCGCGGTGTCGACCGAAGACGATGTGGAGGTGCGACGCCTGCGCGTGACCAATCAAGGCTCGCGCGTTCGCGAAATCGATATCACCAGCTACGTCGAAGTCGTGCTGGCGTCGGCCGTGAGTGACCTCGCGCATCCGGCGTTCGGCAAGCTGTTCCTGCGCACGGAATATCTGGCCGAGAGCAACGCCCTGCTGTGCGAGCGTCGATCGCGCGCCGCCGGCGAACCGAGCACGTGGGCGGTGCATGTGCTGAGTCTCGAGGGGCGTCCGCAGAGCCCGGTGGAGTGGGAAACGGATCGCGCCCGGTTCATTGGTCGTGGGCGGGACACGCGCACACCGGCTGCGCTGGATGGGCGCGCGCTTTCGGGCACCACTGGACATGTGCTCGATCCGATCTTCAGTCTTCGACAGCGCATTCGTCTCGTGCCCGGCGCCTCGGTGCGCCTGGGGTTTGCCACAGGCATCGCGCCCGACCGCGAAACGGCCGAGGCGTTGGCGCGCAAGTATCACGACTCCGCGGCGACCTCACGCACGTTTGCGCTCGCCTTCACGCATGCGCAGAGTGGCCTCCGGCATCTCGAGATCTCGAGCGATGACGCGTTGCTGTTTGAGCGACTGGCGTCGCGCGTGCTCTCGACAGACACATCGCTGCGCGCGAGTGCGGATGTGCTCGCGGCCAACGAGCTGTCGCAGTCTGGTCTGTGGGTGCATGGCATCTCGGGCGACTTGCCGATTCTGCTCGTGCGCGTGGTCGAGGGTGACGACCTCACCCTTGTGCGACAGGTGCTGCAGGCGCAGGAGTACTGGCGGCTGAAGGGGCTGGTTGCTGATGTCGTCATTCTCAACGAGCATCCGATCGGCTATCTGGACGAAGTGCACGCGCAGTTGACCGGCCTGCTCGACAACGGTCCCTGGCGCACGTCGAAACACCGGCCTGGTGGCGCGTATCTGCTGCGGGGCGATCGCATCAGTCTGGCGGAACGCACGTCGCTGCAGGCCGTGGCGCGCGCGGTGCTGTCGGGTGATCGTGGGGAGCTGCGCGGGCAACTGGATCGCCCGCACCCGCTGGATGCCGTCGAGCCGCCGATGCTGTTCGGACCGGACCGT
>JAGNMU010000297.1 GCA_017991005.1 Gemmatimonadaceae bacterium
TACGCGCGCGGCGTTCATCGTGGATCCGAAATGGAAACTGAGTCCTGAAGCGTCCATGGCGGGAAAACTGGCGGAGTTGTTGCCAGAGGAGCGGGCCGAGTGGGGCGCGCAGGTGGTCATGCACCGGGTGACCACACAATCTGCCGTGACACCCCTCACTGTCCCCGTGGAGTGGTCGTTCCCCGACGACGTCAATATCGCCGTGGTCCGTGCGGGACTCGACAGCGTGCGCGTGTGGGCGCGGGCGAGTGACGGCACCACGCGATGTGTGGCGTTCCCCGACGATGGCATGCCCATGCATCCCAAGGCGGTCGACGCCAAGACCGGCTGCGCAAGGGGCACCTCGGCACCAGACGAGACACGCTTCGTGTCGCCGCCCCGGGTTGCCGAGGGAAATGGCCCAGGTGCGCTGGAGATGGTTGGTGCGCCGTGGCCGGAGTACCGGCAGAATGGCAGCAAGACCGCGGTCGCGACGGGAAGCACGGTCGCCAGCGGTCCCATGGGACATCTGGATGGCGAAATTCGCTCGTCCATCACGATCGTGGGCAACGTGGCCATTGCCGGTGCGCATGGCAACGGTGCGCTCGGCGGATTTGATATCGCAACCGGAACACCGCTGTGGAGCAGCCGGACGCCGAACTGGATTCACCAGGATGCGGTCAGCGACGGTCGCATCGCGGTGGTGGGGTTTGGCGACAATTTCTTGTCGTTCTTCGGACGCGCGCCATCCGGCGTGGCAGCCTACGCCGTCGGAAGTGGACGTCATCTTTGGACGCGATTCGACGAGAATTCGGTCATGACGTCGCCGGTCGTTCGCGACTCGTTCATTGTCTACGGCACAGCCGCGGGCGTGATCAAGAAGCGCTCGATCACCACCGGTGCCATGCTCGGAGAGACGCGGCTGCCGGGTCGCGTGATCATGGGGCCACCGGCAAGCGCAGGCGACACGATTGTGTTCAGTCTCGATCAGGACGGCGTGTGTGCGGTACTGGCGCAGTCCATGCAGACACTCTGGTGTCGCGCCATGCCCTTCCATCTGATGACGGGTCATTCGGCGCCGACCGTCGCCGATGGCATTGTCATCAGCAGCAGCATGCTGGTGGGTCGCGCGCTGTCGCTCCGGGAGTTTGCCGGACTTCCCACCGCGCGGCAGCTGGCGTTGCTCTGGACCGTCATCAAACCCAACGAGGCGTGGGAGTTCGCGGGCCAGCGCTTCCAGGCGTTCCGCTTGAGCGATGGCAGCCCGCTCTGGTCAAGCCGCGCATTCCCCAGCCTGCGGCGTGTCAGTGGACATCCAGCGGGAACGGCCGCGATTCGTGATTCCATTGGCGTGATCGTGCTGCCGTCTGCCGATTCGCTTGCCGGATTCAATGTGCGCAGCGGCGTCGTGTTGTGGGTCGCGCCGGCGCGCGGGTCGCGCGGACCGCCGCTCCTGCTCGAGGGCGTGGCGGTCAACTCCGGTCATGATGGCACCACCGACATCCGCGACCTGGTGACCGGTCAGCTGCGTTGCAGTATCACGCGTAAAGTTGGGTACGATCGTTCAGGTCCGACGGTGGCCGGCGACATGGTCCTGCTGGCCGACGTCAAGGGTGATATCGAAGCCATCCCGATGACCGCACTCACGCGTTGTGATCCCACCGTTGTGCGCACGTCCACGCGCTGATTCTCGATGAAGCCGGCGGCGTCACGGGCCGTTTTACTCCGTGCGCCGTCCGGCCGCTTCCAGCAATTGCACCGCCACATTGTCGCCGCGCAATCGCGCATACTCGAGCGCTGTCCGTCCCGCCGAGTTCTTGAGCGAAAGGTCCGCACCGGCCGCAATCAGACGCCGAAGCGCAGCGTGCGCACTCCCCTCGACCGCGTGATGCAGCGGCGTGAATCCGGTGCGGTTGGCAAGGTTGACACTCGCCCCCCGCGAGAGCAGCAGCGAGATGATCACATCGCGATCGTTGAGCGCCGCATAGTTCAGCGCTCGGCGATTGCCCTGTGGATCGAGTGAATCGATCTTCGCGCCCGCCTGCAGCGCTCGCGCGGCGTCGGCGGTATCGCCAAGCGCCGATGCGATCCAGAGCCGTTGCTGCGCCGTCGGGCGCGCCGCGACCTCCGCGGCGACCAATATCGAATCCAGTGTTGCGCGTTCGAACACGCGTCCATTCATCACCACCGCCGCGATCCGTCGCACATGCGCGATGTCGGCGAGTGGATCCGCATCGAGCAGCACCAGGTCCGCGACGCGGCCAGCGCGCACCGTGCCAAAATCGGACGTGCGACCAAGAAACGTCGCGCTGGTCAACGTTGCCGCACGGATGGCCTGCGCCGGCGTGAGGCCCGCCGTCACGAGCTCAGCCAACTCGTCGTGCACACCCGACCCTGGAAAGATGAAGCTGTCGTTCGCGTCAGTACCCAGCATCACCGGAACGCCGGCGTCGTAGGCCTCCTTCGTCAGCGTCAGACCCTTCTTGTAGAAATCCATTCGTGCCTGCCGCCCCAACGCGCCATCGGTGGCCGCAACCGTATTGGCGTCGGCAAGCCACGCCATCCGCTGACCGACGGGGATATACGTAAGACGGCTGTCACTCGTGAAACCGGGATCGTGCGCCAGCGCTTCCATGCGCCGCGTCACATGCGTCGGCGTGATGAATGTGTTGTTTTGGACAAAAGCGCGAAAGACGGGGGCACAACGTTGCGCGTCGTACTCGTCAACCATGCGTCGCAGCATCGCGGACGACCGCGGACTGGGCAGCAACCCTTTCTGCAGCGAGTCCGCGCCACCGAAACAGTTGAGCAGAAAGATTCGTGAATGCTCGATACTGCGCTGCCCCGCTGCGGACAGCTCTATGGCGCTCAGCGCGCGCGGCTCGCGCCCTGCAAATGGCAGTCCCAGGGCGCGCGCTTCGGCCGCCAGTCCGAGAAAGCCTTCACGAGGAACGTTGTCGTAAATCTTGATGAAGTCAAAACCGCGTGCCTTGAAGTACTGCGCGAGTTGACGACCGTCCTCGCGCGTGGTCGCTTTGTAAAACGATGGCATGTTCGCGCCGATGCCCGCCGCGCCATCCACCGGCCAACTGCCCAGTGCGAGCAGGTGCGGCCCGACCTGTGCCCCGCGTTCGACGTGCAACGCCAGTGCTCGCGCCTGATCAAGCCCAACCGTAACGGCCGGCAGCTCGGACGGTCGCTCGGCGCTCATCACGCGTAGCCCGGTCACGCCATACGCCACGAAGACCGGCAGTTCGGCTTGCGCGCGCGCCAGCGAAAAGCTGAGGTGCGCGTGCATGTCCCACAGCCCCGGAATGATGTACTTGCCGGTGCCATCAAGTACGCGGGCAGCATGCGGGCGTCGCGTACCGGCGTTGGAGACAGACACAATGCGCCCTGCCCCGACGATGACATCCTGATTGCCCACCATCACCGATCGCTCGACGTCCAGCACAGAAACATTGCCAATGACCAGATCGGCAGCACCGGAGGCGGCACGCGGTGTCCGGGTGGCGCAGCCGGTCGACAACACGAATGTTGAGCACACGACGACGGCGATGCTGAGAGTCCGCACGTTCAGTCCGATAGAGGTGGAGCGCGATCGGGCACAACGGTCTCCCGTGCGGCGCTGCTCACTTGGACTCGCGATCGCACAGTACCGTTTGAAGCAGTGTGTCTTCTGCTACCGCCAGCTCATCGGCAACCAGTAGCTCGCCTTGAGCGCCAGCACCTGCGTCCCGTCTGCCTTGAGCGCATCCCACAATGCACCCGGCGTCACCGCACGGCCGCGCGTCCGCTGCGCTGAGCGATCCTGCTGCCACACTACGAACAGCGTGCACCCGGGGCGCCACTCCCAGCGCATCACCGCATTGCTGCGAAACGAGCGCACATTGAAGTCGTTGTTGCCGATCGTGAAGCGAGCCGCACCATCGGTGACCGCGCGCACCCCCGTGCTGTCCGGCGCCGAAATGGTGGTGCCCGACGTGCCGTACGTACGAAGATCCTTCTCGAGACGCGCGCCCAGCTCGCCGAACGCCGAATAGCGGCCGCTGGCGGCGAACGGCTCGGCGTACGTTTCGAGCGTGAGGTTCGGCGTGAGTGCGTAGTTGGCACGGAAACGCATGCTGATCTCGCGCTGGTCGACCTGCGCGAAAATGTAGCGTGAACCAAACGTCGCCGCGCTGCCGCCGCTGCGCGTGGTCACATACTGGCGCGCATTCACACCATCACTGTACGACGGGTTGACGGTCACTTCCAGCCGCGGGCCGGGCCGCACAACGAGCGTGCCGCTGACGTCGAGCGAGTTGCTGCCGTCACCGCCCTCCGACACCACAGCGGACAGCGACCACGACGTGCGGGCACCGCCACGACTCGAGATGCCAGTGCCTACTCGCTGGCTGCCATACGTACGCATCAATGGCCCACCGCGCGTCAGGTCGTCGCTGATGGCTGGCAGATTGATGCCAACCTCCACCCAGCTCCGCAGAAAGTTGCGATGCGTCTGGTTGGTGAAGAGCTCCAGTCCATTGTATGTATTGGTGCCGCCGAAATTCCAACCCGCAAACTGCTCGAAGCCCACATCCCAGTTGTGCAGAAACCGCCCGCGTCGGGTTTGCCGGTAGCGCAGGTTCGACGATTGGCTGAGATCGTCCGTGCCACCCAATCGACCCAGATCGTTGATTTCGTAACCCGGCGATTCAGCCGACAGATCGAGATCCCACAGCCACGAGCCACTGAGCTTGCTGTGATTGATGCCCGCGAAATAGCCGTCCATCGAGGTCAGCCCCGAATCGACACGGACATAACGCGCGTCGGGACGCTGGAAAAACCGACGACTCGACCGCTGTTGCGCCAGGATGGCCAGCGAATCCCCGGCGATGTGACTGAATCCGACGAACGCGCTGGCATCGTATCGGCCGCCCGCCCAGCGGAGCCGCGTGTCGGCAAGCCCGCTGTACGCGCGCTGCGCCAGCACGCGTTCCGCCTGACTTCCGTCGGCCAGGTTGCGCTCGACACCGGTCAGCATGGCGTATGCCGTGGATCCGTCCTTCCCAAACTCCTGCTGCACGACACCCACGCCGTACATCGTGCGCGGTGATACTTCGGCGATGGTTTCGGACTGCGACGCGCTGTTGAACACGCGCGCCTTTTCCTGTCCGCTCAGTGCAGTCAGCCCGGCGAACGACAACTTGGACGGCAGCCGTCCGGAGATTTTTGCCGCACCAAGAATGGTGGTGTTGTGCGGGACATCGGCATACGTGCCGCCAGGGTTGAGCGGCGGCGGTGCGCCGATCCGGCGTGAATAGAAGTTGCCACGCGTATTGAGCAGCTGCGTACCTTCAGTAAAGAAGGGACGCCGTTCCTGAAAGAACACTTCAAAGGCCGACAGATTCACCACGGCGGGATCGGCTTCGACCTGGCCGAAATCGGGATTGATGGTCGCCTCGAGCGTGGTGTTGGGTCCCAGCCCGATTTTTACATCCGCGCCCGCACGCACTTCGCTGTGCTGCCTGGCATCGTACGGATTGGCGCGATTCACCGTGTTCTTCGCACGCGTATCGCTGGCCACGTACGGAAGCACTTCGAGTCGCTGACGCGCGCGCAGTCCGCGCAATCCCGTGAGCTGTCCCATGCGCGATGACCACCCGGTCTCGTTGCGCCGGACAAGCATCCAGTAGTTTGACTCGTTGCGGTCGGGCACCAGTCGGACCACGTTGACGCCCCAGGTCTGTTCGTCGGCGGCACTGAAACGGAGCTGCGAAAACGGAATGCGCGCTTCGGCCGTCCAGCCCCGCTCGTCAACCGTGGTGCGAACCTCCCAGACCGGATCAAAGGCGTAGTCGCGCGAGGTCCCG
>JAGNMU010000298.1 GCA_017991005.1 Gemmatimonadaceae bacterium
CCATCACATCATGCCGGAAGCGCCGTTCGTACGCGGCCACCGCCGCGAAGTCGATGTCGTCCAAATGCGCGCGCATCGCGGCGAGCGCGTCATCGGGAATGTCGACACCGAGGGCCTGCTGCGATTCGGCGAGCGCGAGCCACAGCCGACGCCAGAGCCCGTAGCGCGTGGCCGGCCCCCACAGCGTGAGCATGGCGCGGGACGCATAGCGTTCCGCGAGCGGAGAGGAATACGTCGAGTGGTCGGAGTCGGTCACGGCAGTGGCAGAGTCGGTGCGTAGGCGCTGACGTCAGCGCAGGACGAATGAGGTTTGCAGCAGCTGTCGCCCGCGCTCGAACACGAGCACTACCGCACCGCGGGAGCCATCGCGTTCGATGGCCGACGACGCCGCTTCGGCACTGCCGATGCGTGAGCGTCCAACTTGGACGATGACGTCGCCCGCCTGGAGGCCGATCTGGTCGCTGATGCGTTCAGAGACCTTGTACACCAGCGCACCGGCCGACACGGCGATGCCGCGCTCCTGGCGCAGCACGTCTGTCAACGTAATCAGCTGCAGCTCACGCAGAACGGTCACCTTGGGGGCGTTCACCTCGGGGGCATCGGACACCACGACGGTCACGGTGACCTCTCTGGCACCGCGCTTGAGGACGATCGGTACGGACTCGCCCACGCGCACATCGAGCAGGCGCGCTTCCCAGTCGAACGGATTGCGGACAGCGCGCGAGCCAGCGCGTACGATTTGATCGCCGATGCGCACACCGGCGCGTTCGGCCGGAGAGCCCGGCACCACGCGACCGACAATGGCCCCGGTACTCGCGGCCTCGCGTGCGTTTTGCACTTGTGGCGTTTCGAGACGCAGTCCTACCCAGGGCTGCCGGACCGCACCATGTTCGAGCAAATCCTCGACAATGCGTTTGGTGCGATCGATGGGAATGGCAAAGCCGAGCCCGACCGAACCACCGCTGGGCGAATAGATCGAACTGTTGACGCCGATCACCTCACCCATCGCGTTCACCAGCGGCCCTCCAGAGTTGCCCGGATTGATCGCGGCATCAGTCTGAATCATGTCGACGTACGCGCCGCCGCCTTCGCCTCGGCCGGCGAGATTGCGTCCCACGGCACTGACGACGCCGACGGACACGCTGGGTTCGTTGTTCCCCAACACAAAACCGAACGGGTTTCCGATGGCGATGGTCCATTCGCCAACGACCAGGTCGGACGACGTTCCGAGCGGCGTCACCGGCAGTTGTTTCGCGGCGATCTTGACCACCGCCAGATCATTGGCCTCGTCGACCCCAACCACCGTGGCGTTGTACGTCGTACCGTCGCGCATCGCCACCGAGACTTTCGTCGCTCCACCGATGACATGCGCATTGGTCACGATCACGCCGTCGGCACGCACGATGAAGCCGGATCCGATACCGGCGCTGCGACGCTCACCGCTGCGTCCGCCGCTGAAATATTCGAAGTAGTCGATCGGTACCCGCTCGACCGTTTCGGTTTGCACGGTGACGACGGCAGGTGCCACCCGCTCAACGGCAGTGGTGATGGCGGTCCGGCGAGAGGCGGCGATCGACTGCGCCGGCAGCGGACCGGCGACGACTGGCGGCGCGGCGGGGAGGGTACGCCCTTGCGCCTCGGACGTGTCCGGCGTCGCGCTCTGACAGGCAGCGGCGAACAACGCGCCGACGAGCAGCAGGGAGCAGCGCATGATCACGGCTGCTCGAGATATAGCGCCGCAGGATACACCACGTCGTGCAGCGACAGGCCGCACGCAGGAGCCGGCGCTGCCGTCTCTGCGTTGTGTCGGGTTGCGAGCAGCCGCGCGACGGTTCCACGCGGCCGACGTCCCTGAGCTACTTCCACCATCGTCCCGACAAGAAAACGCACCATGTGATGGAGAAAACGGTTGGCGACGATCTCGAACACCCAGCCGCCGTCACGTGCCTGCCAGGTCGCGTGTTGAATCACGCACCGGTGGTGGTCGTCGATCGGCGCCGTATGTGCCACGGCGAACGCGCGAAACTCGTGTTCTCCCAGCAATGCCGCGGCCTCTTCGGCCAACGCGGCGCCATCGAGTGGCCGACCCAGTGCCCACTCGTAGCGATTTCGGAAAGGCGACCGGCCACCCGAATCCGTGGCTACAAGATAGCGGTATCGACGCGCGATTGCGCTGCGTCGAGGGTGGAAATCGGGGACCATGGCATGAGCCGCCCGGATCCAGATCTCGGACGGCAGGAGGGCATTCATGGCCCGCTGCAGCGTCGGAGGCGTCCAGCGGTCCGGCAATCGGACGCCAACGCCCTGGCCATGGGCGTGGACCCCTGCGTCCGTGCGGCCGGCGCCGACGGCGGCCGTGGGGGCTCCGGTGAGTCGGTGCAGCACCCGTTCCATATCACCCTGCACCGTGCGCGCGTCAGGCTGCCGCTGCCACCCGGCGAACTGCCCACCATCGTATTGCGTCACGAGCAGTATCGCTTGCAGGTCCATGTGATGGGAGAAGCTACGTTGGTGAGCCGCCGCCTTCAACCGCTGACGGCTCCCCCATTGCGCGCATGAGCCCGTGGCTGTTTTGTCCTGACGTCCATGCCGCCACGCTCACTTTCCTCGTTCGCGCACGCGCTCGGTGCTATTGCCGACCTCGATGGCGCCCTCATCGCACTCGGCGAGTGCCTCGCTGAACTCGATCGCGGCGCCTCCGTCGCGCTCGTGCACTACGATGCGCGGCGGGACATGCTGCGCGAACGGGTCGCCCCCGTTGGCGCGACGGTGGCTCGATCGTCGCTCGAGACCACCTACGATCATCTGCCCGAGCCGGTGCGGGGGTTGGTGACCGCAGGTGGACAGTTCATCGATGTCACCGACAAGTCGGCCGACTACGTGCGCCTGTTCGGCTTCGGGCCGGGGCTGGATGGCGGGATGCTCTCACTGCGCGGGCTCCGGGTGGAGGGGGTGCTGGCCGCGGTCCTGGCGCTTTACGAACCGCGAAAGATCTTCGGCACCCGGACCACCGAACGTTTAGCCCCGGCGCTCTCGCTGTTCGAACTGGCATTTGTGCGCCTCGCCGAACGTGATGCCCGCGCCGAGGCCGTGCGGACGCTGGAAGATGTGACGCAGCGTGTGCACGGGGAGTATGTGCGCAAGTTGCAGCTCCTCGAAGCCGAACTGCGCGAAGCGCGGACGTCGACACCGCGAGACGTGAATGCCTTGGGCGCCGCCGAAGCCGTCGCGCTGCAGGCGGAAGCCGCCCGTGCCGCCGAAGAAGTGCGCCGAGCCGCACGTCGGGCCGAGTTGGCGGAGCAGCAGCTGGCATCTGCCGTCGGGCAACTCGAACAGACGCATATCGAACTCCATCGCCGGAGCGAGGCGCTGCGTCAGCGAACCCGCACGCTCTACCTGCTCGACCGCCTGCTGACGCTCGACGCGGAGACGCGCGATCCACGCACGTTGGTCGACGGACTGCTGGCACTGGTGGGCGACGACATGCAGGCGCAACGGTGCTCGCTCATGCTGCTCGCGCCCGAGCCCGACCATCTGTATCTCGCTGCCGCACGTGGCATTGCCCCTCACATCACGGACGGCATGCGCATTCGGATTGGCGAAGGTGTCGCCGGTCGTGTGGCGGCCGCGCGCGAGCCGCTGCTCGTGCAGGACGTGCGAGATGCGTCACAGCACCCGCTGCTCCGCGACCAGTATTTCACCACGGGTAGCTTCATCAGCTTCCCTCTTGTGTATCACGACCAGCTGGTGGGCGTGCTCAACCTTACCAATCGGGCGCAACGCGGTGTGTACGGCGACGAAGACGTCGAGCGCGTCCGGTTGTTGGGATTGGTGATTTCGTTGATCGCGTCACGGCATCGGCTGTCGGAACAGTTGCTGGGAGCCATGGGTGGGCGCTGAGCCGCTGGCCTTGGCCATTCGGCGACTGGCCGCCCACGAATCGCTCGACGGTCCAACCATCACGCGCGCATTCGATGTGATCATGCGCGGCGAGGGCACACCCGCGCAGGTGGCTGGCCTTCTCATGGCCCTGCGGGTGAAGGGAGAAACGTCCGCTGAGGTCGCCGGCGTGGTCGAAGCGCTGCGATCGGCCATGGTGGTGCTGCCAACGTCGGATCCGGACTCTCTGGTTGATACCTGCGGCACGGGTGGCGGATCGCTGACGACCTTCAACATCTCCACCGCCGCGGCGCTGGTCGCTGCCGGCTTGGGCGTTCGCGTCGCCAAACACGGCAATCGGTCGTTCACGTCACGATCGGGGAGCGCGGACGTGCTCGAGGCGCTCGGTGTCGTGATCGACATGTCGGCGGACGCCATGGCGCGCACGCTCGAACAGGCAGGCATCGTGTTCATGTTTGCGCCGTTGATGCATCCGGCGCTTCGTCACGTGGGGCCGGTCCGCCGAGAACTGGGTGTGCCGACCGTGATGAACATTGTCGGACCCTTGGCCAACCCGGCGCGCGCCGGTCGGCAGGTCGTTGGCGTGGCGGAGTCAAGCCGACTGATCCTCCTCGCCGAAGCACTTGCCGCACTGGGCTCGCAGCGTGCGCTGGTGGTGCACGGTGCGCCCGGACTGGACGAAGTGTCTCCGCTGGGCACCACCGATGTGGTGGAAGTGCATCGCGGTGAACTCACCCGCTGGACGATCGATCCCGCCATTGCCGAGATCGATGGTGTTGAACCTGGCGATCTAGCAGGCGGAGACCCTGCCACCAATGCCTCGCTGATCGAGACCGTCCTCGCGGGCGGCGGTCCTCCTGGCGCGCGCGCGGCGGTGATTCTCAATGCCGCCGCCGCACTCTACGTGAGTGGCAACGCGCCGAGTGGCAGCGTACCGGATTTTCCCAGCGCCGTGGGTCGCGCGCGCGACGCACTCGCGTCCGGCGCTGGATTCGCCGCACTCGAGCGGCTGCGGACGGCGTCCGCCGCAGCAGTCAGAACCGGGTGACACGCCGGTTCTGACGCCACGGGGGTGTCAGTAGCGACGCAGTACGCCGACGACGATTCCTTGGATACGCACGTCGTCTTCGTGCACGAAGAGCGGCGACATGGCTTCGTTTGCCGGCTGCAAGCGAATGCGCCCGTCACGCTCGCGGTAGTAGCGCTTGACCGTCGCGGCCGCGCCGTCGAGGAGCGCAATGACCATCTCCCCGTTGTCCGCCGCCTGTCGATCATTCACGACCACAAAATCGCCATCACTGATGTGGTCTTCGATCATGGAGTCGCCGCGAACGCGCAGGACGTAGTGACTGCCGTTCTTTCGAAGGAAACCATCCGGCACCGCCATCGTTTCACCCGTAGCGAGTGACTCGATTGGCGCACCCGCCGCCACCGATCCCAAGAGCGGCAACTCAACCGCCCGTTGGTAGATTTCCGACGGCAGAATCTCGATCGCACGACTCTCGTTGTACGAGCGCTTGATGTATCCCTTGCGCTCGAGATTTGTGAGGTGCTCGTGAACCGTGGCGAGCGAGTTATAGTTGAACTGCAGCGCGATTTCCTCGAAGCTCGGGGCGTACCCGTTGCCTTCTTGGTACTCGGACAAATAGGACAGGATTTCTCGCTGCCGCTTGGTGAGCGCCATGGCGCCTCCAGAAGGGGTCTCCGCTGTACTCGGGCGGCGCTCCAGATCTCGAGGAAGACATCGGGACCGAAAAGGCGCCGAATCCACACTAACCGAAGACAGGCCGAAGTGCAAGCATTTTCTGCGCTGGACCGTTGGACACCGCCAACCGGCACCTTGGGCGAGCTGACGCGCGCCTCCTTTGACCGGGCGGAACAGGTACGGAACCAGCTCGCCGACCTGCAGGCGCGCGCATCGGCCATGCCGGAC
>JAGNMU010000299.1 GCA_017991005.1 Gemmatimonadaceae bacterium
CCTTTGATCTCCAGCACGGAGCCTTTGATGCCCGCTTCTTCGCCCTCGCTGCGATCGATCAGTTCGATCTCAAATCCCTTCCGTTCGGCCCAGCGGATGTACATCCGCTCGAGCAGCTCCGCCCAGTCTTGCGCTTCGGTCCCGCCAGCGCCGGCGGCAATTTCCACTTGCGCATCGCGGAAGTCGTCGGCCCCGCGAAGCAGCGACTTGAGCTCGAAGGCGGCCAGTTCGTCGCGGATGCGTTCGACCTCGGCGTCGAGCTCCTTCGCCATGGCCGCGTCGCCCTCCATCGCCAGCAACTCATCCAGTTCACGGGCGGAGGCAACGCGCGCGGTCAGGTCTTCCAAGGGTTCAATCCATCCCTTGAGCACCTTGACCTGCTGCACAATGTCGCGGGCGTAGTCCTGATCGTTCCAGAACGCCGCCTCCGACATTTCGTTTTCGTAGGCGCTCAGCGTGGCGCGTTTGGATTCGATGTCAAAGATACCTCCGCATGTCCGCGAGCGTGTCTTCCACTGCGGTCAGCACCTTCAGTCGCTCGCCATCCTGCATATCCAGCCTCCACATACGACGCGGGCCGCCTTCCGCGCTGGAAAGCGGCCCTAAAAAAAGAAACGTTCGTGATGTGGAGCAAGTTACCTGACAACCGCAGCGGCTTCCAGCGGGGTGCCCCAGGCAGCTTTCGCGCGCGAGGCTAGAACAGTTTGCGTCCGCCGCCAAGGATTTCGTTCAGCGCTTCCTGAAAATGCGGTGAGCCCTCCGCGACATCGCGTCCGACCTGCTCGACGTACTCTTCGTAGCTCTTCTTGATGTCCTCGCGGAACAACTGCCGCAGGGTACCGTCGCGGAGCCCCTCGTCGCGCTTGGCCGGGTGATACGCGACCAGGTCCGATACCAATGCCCGCGCCAGACGACGGGCACGCTGCCCTGGATCGGCATTCAGGAACGGATTGATGGAACGACGGGGCGTCGCGGTCGCCGTCGTCCCGACCGGTGTCGGCGCGGCCGGACTGGCGGCCGCTGCGGCACTCGTCACGAGGGAGGCGGCGACCGGAGCGGCCGGCGCCACCGGTGCACGCGTCTCGCTGACGGAGGGCGCGCTGCCCGACGCCATGACCGGCGCGGTGCGACGTTCCGGGGCAGCAGATACATGCGCCGGGGCCGGCGGTGTCATCGTCGATGGAGGCAGCGGCGCCGCGGGCTGCGCGGGAATGGGCGCAGCGGGCGTATACGGGCGCTGGGGAGTGGCCAGACCGGCACGCGGAGCAGCGGCCGCCGTCACCGCCCCAAGCGAAGCAGGCGTCACGGCAACCGGAAGCGTGCCCCCGGAGATCGAGATGACGCCTCCGCACACCGAGCAACGCGCGCGAACGCCCGTGGCCGGTACTTTCGCGGGATCCACGCGAAAAACCGAACGGCAGTCAGGACATGAGACGGTCATGGTCCGTGACCTCCACTGCGCAGCCCGTTCCGCTCACGCAACATCGGAATTCCCGACGTGCTGACGGCCGGCGTCACCGGCTCATCACGTCGACGGTCCACCGCCCAGACAGAGCCGGGCAACGTTTTCGCGTAGCTCTTCATTTCCGTGGCCAACTCGCTGACCTCAACCGCGCGCGTAAAGCGGCGGCGCTGATTGGTTACGACACCGACTGACAGCGTCATCAGCGGTACCCGATGCAGCTGCCCTCGGCGGTCCTTACCGAAGAAATATCCAACGCGCCGATCCTGCTCGGAATACTGCAGCGAAATCAGCTCGTCGAACACCCGGATCACCTCATCGCAAACCCGAGGCATCGCGGCGATGGGAACAGTATACAGGAAATCGTCCCCGCCGATATGTCCGACGAAGCCCTCTTCGCCGCACAATCCCTTCACGACGTCGTGCAGGATGCGGGCCAGCAATCGGATGACCTGATCGCCATTGTGGTAGCCATAGCGATCGTTGAACTCCTTGAAGAAATCCAGATCCGCATAGCAGGCAGCAAACCGCTCGCCAGACGCAACGCGACGTGCCAACTCCGCCTCAATCTCGCGCGTTCCAGGCAGGCGCGTCGAGGGATGGACATCGGTATCCCGGTCACTGCGGCGTAACATGGCCCCCAGCCGCGCCTGCGCCTCGACAATGTCGACGCCATCTCGCAAAACCTCGTCGGCGCCGGCCGCAAAGGCATCGCCAAAACGGTCTTGCGGCACCAGCATCAGCACCGGCACGATGGCGGTATACGAGTCCCGCTTGAGCCGTCGACACGTGGCGATCACGTCGTCCTGACGGTCGCGTGAGCCACGAGCATCCAGGACGATGGATCGGGGCCGCGTGCGCATGGCGATCGCGAGGACTGCCCCCTGATCGGCGATGGTGTGCACGATCATGTCCGCTTCGTCCCACCACGCCTGAAGCCAGGCCGGGGCTGCCTGACCGCTGGTCAGCAGCACCGCCGTCTGCTCGTTGAAGGCGCCGTCGGTCATGTCGTCAGGGCGAGTGCGGGTGAGACGGGCAAGCGGCGATGACGCGTCGGTCCGCGAAGACTTGCCCCTCACGATCTGACGATCAATGCGTCCTGAACGCCACGCCCGGCGGTGCGCCGGATCACAGAACAACTGTGACGAACCCGACTATCGCGCGACCGGCACAAACGTTATCACGCCGGTCATTTGCTTGTGACCGCGGAGCGGGTCGCCCACTGTCCGCACACTGGTGCGGACGCCGTCGAGCGCGAGCCCGGCAACCCGTACGCCGCCATAGCGACGGATTCGAACCGTCACGTACGCGTCAATCAGGCTCGTCAGGTGATTGGCGCCAATCAGGCTCAGCATGTTGGTGGCACGCTGGTACCCGCGATTCGCGCTCGCGATGGACTGGACGTACACATCCTGCTGCAGCTGTGCGTCGCGCCAACTCCACCGAAATTCGTCACGAACGGCGCGAGTGGTGTATCGCGTCATGGCTCTCTGGTACTCCACGCTGCTGGTAGGCGGCGCAACATCTGGATCAGCCCACTCGGTTTCGCGCGCCCGCAGCCAGCTCTTGCCGTTGAACGTCATCGTATCCGTTTCGGGATCGATGGCGCCTCCGGGAATGCGGTCAAAGACGCCGCTCTCGAGGAATTTTTCCATCGACTCGTAGTAGTCCCACGGTCCTACGGGCAGCGTGCCGCCAAATGGGCGACGCGCCACATCGGCGGCGATGCTCCGATACTCATCGCGCGCGCGTACCCCGTCTCGGCGCGCGGCAATGGCCTGCACAATGAGAAAGGCCTCGGTGACGGCATACGCCACGCTCCGCTGTTGGCCGAGCGCAAACTGACCGGCCCCGGGAATGACCGCAGACGCCACCGGCGACCACCACGGGGCGCTGCCGCTTCGGGTGTCGGCCGACCTGGTGATGCTCACCGACGACCGACTCGTCGGCTCAGCCGAAGCCATCTGGCTCGACGCACGCATCAAGGCACTTGGCGCCCGCTGGGGCTGCGCGAGGAGCACGCCTGGCACGAGGAGAACCAGTAGGGTCAGCGAGCCCCAGCCTCGGTGCCTCGGCGCCCCGCTTCGCCAATCCGCGCGCATCAGAACCTCGCCCGCAGCATGACGTACGTCGGAGGACCCTCTTCTGAACGCGAGGACACGGCATCAAAACGACGCGCGAAATCGAAGCCAAACGCCCCGCGCTGAAAGCCGAGCCCGATCGAGGGTCCGCTGCCCTCCCCCGTCTGCTTCTTGTAGCCGACGCGCAGGAAGTACTGATCGCGATAGCCCAATGCGGCACCAAGGGAGAGGTTGGTCCCGATCAGCGCGTTGGCCTTGACCACGTCTGCACTGAGATCAAGCGACGCGCCGCCGGCGGTCAGCGCCTGGATCGGCAAACGACTCATGACGCCGGCCTGAATGGTTTGCGGCAGCTCATCGGCCTGAGGCTGATCCTTCGTCTGCAGTTTGGGGCCGAGATTGCGAACCGAGATGCCGGCGTTCAGTGGAAACTTGATCGGCACCACAAACTGCGCGCCGATATCGAGCGCACTCGTCGACCCGGAGACGGGCGGGTTGTCGCCGCAGTAGCCACTACACCCGTTGAATCGCTGCGCGATCCACTTGTACGTCACTCCAAGCCCAGCGCGTTTCCCGATGGGTGTCGCATAGGTCGCCGAGACCAGATAATTGCGATTGGAGATAACGCCCGTGAACGAATTGTTGATGTCGGTGGCTTGCTGATCACCGTAGTCCACCATGTACGCTGAGAGGGCAAGCGTACCAATCATGCGCGATGGCACGGCAAACGTGAGCATCTCGCTGTTGGCGAGCAGCGTCTGCGAATGCTGAAATGCGAGTTCCTTCTTGGCGAGTCGCGCCAGTGCCGCGGCGTTCCACCAAATGCCTTCGGTTCCGAGCGACGTGTCCGCACTGACCGCTTCGCCGACGGCCACGGCTCGCGCGCCGAAGGGTACGAGCAGAAACAACGCACCACCCTGCGCGCGCAGCGGAAGGGCCGGGAGGACGGCGGCAAATACCATGAGCGCTGCGGCGCGCCACCACGGCACGGCCCGCAACGACGCATGGACGACGCGTGCCGTCATCGGAGCGGCCGACACTTCCACCGCGTCACGGCTCACGCGCGACCGCTCGGATCGCCATACCCCAATCGGCGCACCGCTTGCGGATTCTTCCGCCAATTCGGAAGCACTTTCACCCACAAGTCGAGATAGACGGGTTGACCAACCAACCGCTCGATTTTTTCGCGAGCGGCTTTGCCGAGTTTCTTGATCTGTTGGCCGCTGGCTCCAATCACGATGCGCTTTTGGCTGTCGCGTTCGACGTGCAATACTGCTCGAATGTACAGTGGCGAGGCGTTCTCGCGATACTCCTCGATTTCGCAGGCGAGCGCATGGGGGAGTTCATCCCCGAGTTGCTCGAGCGCGGTTTCACGCACGAGTTCCGCGCAGAAGAACCGTACGGGCTGCGTCGAGAGTTCGTCGTCCGGATAGAGATACGGGCTATCGGGAAGTTTGTTGGTGACGGCACGCACGAGCGCGTCCACACCTTCACCACTGACGGCGGAGAGCAACACGGCATTGGGAAACTGCTGCACCAGCCGTTCTCGTGTCGGCACGTCGAGGAGGTCGGCCTTATTGAGCGCGAGCACGACGGGTGCGCGGGGAGGAGCGTCGAGTGCTGCCGCCTGCTGAAAGGACTCGGGCACCACGGCGGACGCATCAACGACATGAATCAAGACATCGGCATCCCGAACGGCGCCGAGCGCGGCATGTCGCATCGCGGAGTGGAGCGTGTCTCTCGGCTCGAGCAGTCCTGGGGTATCGAGAATGACCATTTGGGCATTGTCGGCGGTTCGAATCCCCACGACGCGATGTCTGGTGGACTGCGCCTTAGGCGACGTGATGGCGAGTTTTTCGCCAACGAGCCGATTGAGGAGCGTGGATTTGCCGGCATTGGGGAAGCCGGCGACGGTGACGATCCCCGACTTGGTCATAGGCGTGTCATGAGGGACGCGGAAGGTATCGAAACGACGAAGCCCCCGCCACTAGGTGACGGGGGCTTCGAAAAGGTGCCGGCAACGGCCTACTCTCCCGCGATCTCTCGACCGGAGTACCATCGGCGCTGCTTGGCTTAACGACCGTGTTCGGGATGGGAACGGGTGTGGCCCAAGCGCTCTAGTTGCCAGCGATTTTTCCTTCGGAAAACTCGCTGGGTTTGCTCAACCGAAGGTTGATCAAACTTTCATGACAACGCGCCGCTTTCGCGTCGCTTTTTGTCCTGTACGAATCATCCGTATACAGCAGATAGCGTATGTTGACGCAATCTGACAAACG
>JAGNMU010000300.1 GCA_017991005.1 Gemmatimonadaceae bacterium
AGAGTGTTCTGCGCAATACGCTGTCGGTCAGAGCGGCCCGTGCCGGTGCCGCCGCCGAAGCGCGCGGCGCTGACCCCGGAGCTGCAGCTGGCGCTCGAGTTCGTGCCGGATGAGGCGCTGCGCGAGATCATCCGCGAGACGGCGCGCGTGGGGCTGGGGCGCTTGGAAGAGCACGAGGTGCGGGTGAAGCGGGCCGAGGAGGCGAGGGAGCGGAGGCGGGTGGAACGGGCCTTGCGGGACGGACCCAAGCGACGCTAAGCGCCAAACCGATGCCCATCGGCTACCCACGCCTTGCCATCAAGCGTCATGAGACGAAGCCCGGCGCACGCGGCGCAGGGCCGAAGCCCGCTGCGGGGCGCGTTCGGTAACGATAAACACGCGTAGTTTGCGTCCAAAGAATCGGGTCATCTCCAAGCATCACGCGCGCCACACGTCTCACTCCTCCATAGGCTTCCACACCAGCAAACCCAGCCGCTGAGCGATCGCAATGAGTGCCATCCAGGCTACGGGAGCCAACACCATTCCCAGCATACCGGCACCGATGCCCGCAATGGACATCAGCATGAGCATGAGGAATGGAACGGTCGGGATTGCGTGCTTCCACAGCCTTGGCCTTCTAGAATACCTTAGGAACGCCTGATCGACGAGCACCACAACTAGAAGCATCACCAAGTCGCCCACGACACACTGCACAACAATCTTCGCGACATCGCTCATTCAAACCACCTATGGTGTACGATCCGAAATCTCGGGTCTGCTCAACAGCGTTGCTCGAGCAACCTCGTATTCTTTTCGATGCTCGTCGCGCGCACTCGTCCATCGGTGCTCTGAACCAACCCAGTAGCGTTGGGTGGAGAAACGCGATGCTTGATCTAGCACGCGCTGCATCTCTGACTCGTCTAACAAGTTAATGGTACGACCTTCGCGTCCTTCTAGGAGGGCGAGAGCCGCGCCGAGGTTGTGACGCCCTTCACGTCCGCGCTCTGCAGTGATGGCTTGCCAATCTGGCCATCCGTTATGTGTATCAAGCGACAATAGATCGAAAGCATCGTGGATTCTTTCCGGATCTTCAATTGCTACAACCGCCGCGATAATTATCAGTCCCGCGAGAGCGCCGACACCAGTCGACGCGATAGCGCCCATGCCGGCTGATGACGCCAAGGCGGCGGCACCCGTACCAGCCGCACCTCCGGCGAAAGTCGCCACTCTCGAGTCCCCAGCCATCTCGTCTCCGACCACAGCTGATCCTCCGCCGATTCCGAGAATGGCAAGTGCAGTTGTGATCGCGTTCTCTCCTCTTGGGTCGACGTAGACAAGTGGGGAGCCTCGCATCGCACCATATGTGCTCACCGCTTCATCGGCGCGTTCGGTTCGACTCACAACAGTCGCGAACAACGGATCGGTCGCAGCCCACCGTCCAAGCCGAGTGTCCAGATACCTTGCCGAGTGGTAGCTGAGCCCAGTGACCTCGTCCCTCTCCTGCCCCGTGTAGCTGCGCTCGGGCAAGTGAGCTGACTGGGCCCGCGGATGCCCGTACGGGTAGTGCTCCAAGCGCTGCACTACGCCGCCCGCTTCATCCGTCGACAAGCCCACGCTGCCGAGGTGGTCGCCGTGCCAGTACTCGACCGCCCCATCGCCCGCGAGCAGCAAGCCCCGCGCGGCGCTCCGCAGCGTGTCGTCCACACTGCGTTCGCTGGTGACGCCGGGCACACCCGTCACCCCCGCCTCGTTGGCGCGGACGACCCACGCATCTGCCGCGTTCACCTGCCCGTCACCCCCGGCAGGTGCGCCGTCAGAGTGCGTGGTTATCGCCGAATCGCCACGTTGCACCTGGGCCACGCGCTCGCCGTTCACGGTGACGTATACCGTTACAATGCCGTCGCGCACCTCGACGTCGGGTCGCAGGTAGTGCGTGCGCTGGCCGTTGTCTTCCTTGACCACGCGGTCGCGGGTGGCGCCGTAGGCGAAGCGGGCCACGGGCTGGCCGCCGTCTTGACTCTCCACGGCGCTGAGCCTGCCCATGAAGTCCCAGGTGTTGAGCTGGCCTTCGCGGGTAATCATGTTGCCGGCGGCGTCGTAGGTGTACGTCTGCGCGCCTCCGGCGGCCTCGTCCGAGATGCTGGACACTGCGTGTGGGCCTGCGCCGGTGCCTTCCTGCCCGTAGCGCAGCTCCCCCAGGTGCATCAAGCTCTCGCGCCGGCGGTCCGAGGTCTTCTCCACCAGGTTGTCGACAGTGTCATAGGTGTAAGCCAGCCACTCGGCGGTGGCGCGGCCCTCGTCGAGGTAAGCGGCGGTCAGCCGATAGAGCGCGTCGTACTCGAAGCGGCCTGCGCTGGTGGCCTCCAGCGCCTCGGCCGGGCGCGCGTCTTCGAGCGCCACCAGGTGGTCGGCGCGGTTGAAGCGGTAGGTGTAGTCCTGGAGCGTGCCGGTGGGTCCGCTTGTCTCCAACGTGTCGAGGCGCAGGCGGGCGTCATACGTGCGCACGGTGCTGGTGCCGTTGGCGAAGCGGGTGCGGGCGGGCAGGTTCTGGGCGTTGAAGGTGACCGACTCCACTACACCTTCGATGCTCCGTTCGCGCGAGAGGCCGTCGTAGGCGCGTGCCACCTCGTAGCCCCCGGGGTATGTGGTGGTGGTGACGCGATTGGCGTTGTCGAAGGCGTCGATGACCGTGTAGCGCACGCCCTCCCTGAGCGAATGCGAGGTCACCAGTCGGCTGCGCGCGTCCCGCACCATGCGGTCCACGCCCCGAAGGCCATCCAAGAGCGGGTAGGACACGCTGGCCGCCATGCCCTCCGAGTACGTGCACTCCGTGCATGCGACGTCGCGATCGTAGCGGGTCTCCACCACGGTTCCCATGGGATTGGCGTCGTCCCAGAAGGCCGTCTGGCGGTTGGCCTCGTCGAAGCTTGAGCGTGTGATCACGCCCCGCGCGTCGGTGCGCGAGAGCGCGTTGTTGGCGTCGTCGTACGTGAAGCGCGTGATGCCGCTGTCCGGGTGCGTGACCTCGGCGATGCGGCTGGCCAAGTCGTACACCTGCCACTGCTCGTTCTCATGGTCGTCAAGCAGGCTGCGGGTGCGGCCCAGCGCGTCGTACCGAAACGCGATGACCACCGGCGGCCCCTCACGAGCTAGGAGACGCTCGAGCCGCAGCGTGCGGCCAAGGCCGTCGGCCACGGTGGTGGTGGGCGTGTTCACGTGTGGGCTGCTCGGGTCCAAGTCCTCGCCATCGTACGCCACTGTGCGCAAGGGGAAGTAGTCGGTGCGGAGGGTGGTGGCGGTGCCGTACACGCTCTCGTCGGGCTGGGTCACCTGTTGCACCCGGCCGGTGGCGTCGAATTGCGAGCGCAGCAGGCGCACACCGCTGGGCGCGGTGCGGTCGCAGGCGGCGCTGGTGCCGATGTAGGGCTGGTACACCCGGCTTGGCTCGCCCTGGATGTTGAAGGTGACGTACCCCGTGGTCTGGTAGCTCCCGTCGCCGACGGCGGAGCGGTTCTGCACCGTCCGGCCCATGCTGTCCACGCAGTCGATGGCCTCGAGGTCTGCCGTGACAGCGCCCGAGACCGTGCGGGTACGCGTAATGATGCGGCTCACGGGCTCCACCAAGTCGTAGGCGTACTCCGTGGTAGGCGTGGCCAGCGAGTCTCCCGGCTGTGCGATGCCAACGACGCGCCCGAACTCGTCGTAACCGTAGCCAGTCTCGCGGCGCTCGCTCGTGTTGGTGGTGTCCACGATGCGCATCCACGCCGTGGACCTCGTCACCTGCTCGAGCAGCGGGTCGTAGCCCACCTCCATGCGGAGCGCGTAGAACTCGCTGCGCACCGACGGGTCATCGAACATCCTCAGCTCCGCGGTGGGCAACACACCATCCGCGTCGTACTCCATGCGCGTGTCGTGGCCGTTAGGGTCGCGCGCCACCGTGACGTTGCCGTGGGCGTCGTGAGCCAAGCGGCTGGTCTGGATGAAGTAGCTCCCGCCCGCGTCGCGCCGAGCCTCGGTGCGTCGCACGGTCCCACGCGTCAGGGACTGCCACGGCAAGCCCTGGAAGTCCGGTCCGTCGTAGTAGGTGCGCTCGTCCGTGATCTGCGCGCTCCCTTCCACGCCGTACATCTGCTTCTGATACGCGGCCCTCAGGATCCAGCGGCCTCCTGTCGCGGCACCCGGAGCAATGAAGCGCTGGATCTCGTGCATCTCGTCGCCGCGGCAGCTCGCATCGCAGGGCTCACCTTGGACCTCGGAGCTGCGGCCCTCGCACGAAGTGCACGCACCGCCGCCCACCATGGTAACGCCCAGTTGGTGCTTCTCGGTCTGGTTGCCGTAACCGTCGTGAACATAGGTCTCCTGCAACGTGACCCACTCGATCGCGGCCGCGCCTTCTTGGATGACCGTGGTCTTGCTCTCGTTGCACAGCCAGCGGATCGGATTCGTCACTCCCGCCGTCGCGATCTGCGCGAGCGTGCAGTCGTCATACGCGTAGCTCTCTGTGGACAGCACACGGCCGGCGCTCTCGATCTGCTTTTCGGTGACGAGCCCATGCCGGTAGCGATCGCTCACGCCCAGGTCGAAGTGAAGGACGCTCCGGCCGTCTTCCATCGAGTCGTCGCCCTCGGCGAAGACCTCCACCTCACCAAAGCCGCGGAACTGGCTCTCCTCGCCATCGTAGTATCCGTCGCGGTAGTGTATGCGCTGGATCTGGCGCACCTGGCTCAGTGTGTCGTACGTCGTGTATTGCTCCAGCACCTGCATCGCGTGCGGAAGCCGGTGCTCCCATTCGCTCGGTCCACCGTCGCGGCCCATGTGCGAAACCGTGGTGCCGTAGGTCATCTCGATGACCTTGCCGATGCCGTTTTCGATGCGGCTCAGGAGGTTCGGCTGCTCGGGAAAGAGCTCCACGTACGTCACCATGCCCGACGCATTGATGTAGACCACATCGGTGCTGCCCGAGCCGTTCATGTCGGCGAAGCGGATCGAGATGGCGCTCGTGCGCTCCAGCAGCGAGCCCTCGACCTGCGCCGAGGTGATGGTCTGCATGGGCTCGAACTCGGTGCCGTCGCAGTTGAGAGCGAAGCGGATCTCGGTCCCCTGCACGACCACCACGTCGGTGAGGTTGTCGCCGTTGAGGTCCGTGAACTCCATCTCCGCCGGCGTCAGCGTGCCTGGCAGCCCGAACATCTCGCGCGTGGCGCCGAAGTCGCCGTGGCCAAGGTTCATCCAGTAGAAGACCGCACCCGGGACCGCTTGGACGAGGTCCACCATCCCGTCGCCGTTCATGTCGACCAGGCGCAGACCATCGGTCGTGAAGCTGCGCCCCACGCCCGCGATGCTCGTCGCCGCCTGGTACACGCCGTTGTTGTTGCGGTGGAACCACGCGCCCGATCCGTCGAGGTGCACCACGTCGATGGCCCGGTCGTAGTCCACGTCCATGAAGCGCTGGTTCGCGTCGCCGCTGAAGCTCGGAAGCCCCGTGTCCATCAGCGCCTGCGCGTCCCAGTCGCCCGTGCCCCGCTCGATGGGAGGGCGTCCACGTGCTCCAAGAAGGTGTCCCACCAGTCAGGTCGTTGTGCGTCACCCATACGATTCATCCTCTCCGCGAAGCTGATCGACAGCGTAATGCGTGGTTAGAATGTTATGTGAACTTTCCGTACAACGTTTGGAAAGTGTTCATGTTTCCTATGGGCTTCGGTAACGATAAACACGCGTAGTTTGCGTCCAAAGAATCGGGTCATCTCCAAGCATCACGCGCGCCACACGTCTCACTCCTCCATAGGCTTCCACACCAGCAAACCCAGCCGCTGAGCGATCGCA
>JAGNMU010000301.1 GCA_017991005.1 Gemmatimonadaceae bacterium
CGGTCCCGACAAAACCCCAGCGCTCCGTGCGCGCGCCGCTGAGGAATGCGCCGGGGAGCACCACGGCGCCGCCGGCGATCATCTTCCAGTGCCGTGACGCGCGCCAGGTGGCCGTGAGATCGACTTCATCGGCGGCGTGACGGGCGCGTGATGTGCCGGTGGCGCGAAACAGCGTGTTCTGTTTCGTGTAGATGCCGTCGTCGAGGCGCCGTCGATCAAAGCGATACACTGCCGCGCGCAGTGCGAGCGGCGCGAACGGGTCCCACGTGCCGATCAGATGAATCTCACGCACGTTGGCCCGGCCGATCACATCGGCAAACCCACCGTGTGCGTGGGCGGCGGGATACAACACCGCGAACGTCTCGAGCGGCGCGGTGCCTGCGTTGTCGCCGCTTGCTTCTTCGACACCAACAGCGAGCGACGGCGCCCCACGTCGCTGTTTCCAGGTTGTCGTCGACTCCAGCACCCAGAATGACGCGGCGAGTGTGCGTGCTCCGCTGTGTCCGTGTTGACGCGCCGCTTCGAGTTCAACCTGATACCGACGAGGACCGTCGGCCGCGCCCCATTGCCACTGCGTGCGCCCGCCGGTGGTCACGCGATGGACGTGCGTGTCGCCCACGCGCACCGTCTGCGCGTAGCGATATCCCTGCCAGAGCGCCGGTGCACCACGCACGAGCGGTGCGGCGCCTGGGGCACTGCCCAACGAGATCGTCTGAAAGCGCGCGGCGCTGTCCGCGATGTTGGCGCCCGACTGGCGCACCAGCACGGGGCGCACGTCGATGACCTCGAGCGCGATGCGCCCGCGGATCAGTTGCGCGCGCGTGCCCTCCGAGCCGCGGCGCGTATTCGACCAGTCGGGCACCCCAAACAGTCGCTCGCGATTGAGCGCAATCTCCTGGCGTCCGTATCGCACATACGATGCGCCGTAGGCGATGTCGGCGAAGAGATTCTGCATATCGTGCCGGTCGGCGTCGGCCGGCCGGGCGCCGCCGGGGAGGGTGCGGCCGTAACTTTGTGCGTCGCGCACTTCGGCGAAGAGGCGACCATGCCAGTGGGCGCGCTGACCGACCTGCACGTCGCCGCTCACCAGCACGCGCGATTGGGCGTGATCGTCGTCTTGCCGCGTGAGGTTGAACCCACGGAAGAGCTCTTCCCGCCACCGGAGTTGTCCGCCGAGTGTCACCGTGACGGAGCCATCGGGGGTCACGGGCATGGCCTTGATAGCGTCATCCCAATGGCTCGTGCGCTGTGCGGCGGTCCACACCTCATCGAAGCGCAGATTCCGGTAGTCCGGTCTGTCGGACTGGGCGTTGACCGCGGATGGCATTGCGAGGAACGTGAGCACCGCGAGCGTGCGGCAGACTGGGCGGCCGAGTGCGGCTATCACGTGCGTGGCACGGCGGCGAGCGCGGGCGTGCACACCTGGGCACGCGGCTGGCGTGCTCCGGAGCCGTTGGCGGGAACCACCGGACCGAGCAATCGTATACGTCGGATGACACGGCCCGGTCACATCCGACGTGGATTTGGCTCGAAATGGCTCGCCGATGGTATGCATGGAGAGGCAAATTACCGATGTTCCCTGTTTCCGGCCGCGCGAACCCGCTGCGCCCTGATCCGTCACCTCTACTGACTCCATGCGTCCAGAGCTGCTCACCATTGTCATCGCCTTCGTTGCAGTCGTCGTGACTGCGATCGGCGCATTGTATTGGTGGATGAATCGCACGCCGTCGGTTCGCCGCGAACCCGATGGCGTGTTGCCGCTCTTTGGGGGAGATGTCGAGGTCAATGGGCAGCAGTGGGTGCCGGTCGTGGCTGGTGTCCGTGGCCCGCCGCCGGTCGAGCGTCCGCGCACCCCGCCGGGGAGTATGACCGTGGTGGCCGAGCCACCCGGGGGCGCCGGCTCGGCGGCGATCATGGCGCGTCAGGCCGCGGCGCGACCCGCAACACCGACCGGTGTTCCGACTGCCAGATCGACGGCCGCAGGAACCGTGGCACCTCCAGGCGCAGCCACACGTGACGCCGGGCGCACGACCGCGCCGTCAGCGCCGCGTGTGCCGGCCAGCGCGGATGACGGCCGAAGCGACGGGCCGACGATTCGCACGTTTACCACGTCGGCCGCGCCGTTGAGTGCTCCGCCGAGTGCGCCCGCCGCGCCGACGCCGCGCGCACCGGCTGCGGGAACGCCGCCATCGTCACGAGCCGCCGCACCGACCGTGTCGACGCCGTCGCCGTCGCAGCCACATCAGGCCCTGCCCGGCAACTCGCCGGTGCTCGGGTATGGTGTCCCGGGCACGATGGTCGAAGGCCATTTGATTCGATATAGCGTTCCAGCCGAGGGAACGCTGCAATTCTTGCCAGGCAGACTCGAGATTGCGGCTGGGCTGGACGCCGGTCGGGATCTTCGATTCGTGCACGTGCCGGGTCCGAATGGCATGGAAGTGACGTTTGGAAGAAGCGAAGGCGAGCTCTACCGTCACATTCAGTTGCGCGACCAGACGGTCAGCCGCACGCACGCTCGACTCCGGTTGCACGACAATCACTGGTTCCTGCTGAACCTGTCGCAAACCAATCCCGTTGTGCGCAACGGGGTGTTGCTGACCGACAGCCAGGAGCACCAGCTCGATGACGGTGACCGAATCGAGATGGGTGAGGTACTTTTCATCTTCAGAAATCGCTGACAGAACCTTATCTGGCCCTAGGTGGCACGGAGAAGCCGGGGCGCGATGAACGACACGTGGGACGAAGGAGAGGTCGGCGACCTCGAAGACGAATACACGCTCCTGGGTGAATTGGGACGAGGTGGCAGTGCGGTAGTGTATCGCGCCCGTGATCGCGTGCTGTTTCGCGACGTGGCCATCAAAGTGGTGCGCCCCAAGTTTGCCGCTTCCGCCGAAGATGCGATTGCGCGTCTGGCACGCGAAGCGCGCACGGTCGCGCGGCTGCAGCATCCCAACATTGTCACGGTGCACGCGGTCAAACGATTGCGTGACGGCGGACTGGCGCTCGTGATGCAGTTGGTGCCCGGGCGCACGCTCAAGCAGGCCATTCAGGACGACGGTCCGTTTTCCGCCGAGCGTGCCGAGCGCGTGTTGCGTGACGTGGCCGAAGCGTTGGCGTTTGCGCACGCGAACGGGGTGGTGCATCGCGACGTCAAGCCGGAAAACATCTTCATCGAATCGGGCTCCGGCCGCGCGTTGCTCAGCGACTTCGGTATTGCGTACTCCAGCGAATACGAATCTCGCCTGACGATGACCGGTGCGGCGATCGGGACACCGGCGTACATGGCGCCCGAACAGATCGATGGCACGACGGCGAATGCGCGGTCGGACCTGTACAGTCTCGGTCTGGTAGCGTGGGAGATGCTCACCGGCGAACGCCCGTGGGAAGGCGAGGCGTTGTACAACGTCATCTTCAAGCAGAAGAACGAACAGTTGCCCGCCATCGATGAGCTGCGCCCGGGCGAAGTGCCGCCACGGCTGCAGTACATCATCGAACGCATGCTGCAGAAGAAGCCGGCGGCGCGGTGGGCCGGTGCCGACGGGGTCCTGACGGCGCTCAACAACTGGGTCGTTCCAAGTGATTGGCGGCAGTGGGAAGAGTCACATCGCCGCCGCCGCGAATTGGCCAAGCAGCAGCCACGGGCCAAGGCCGTGCCAAAGGACGCCACCGGTGACGCGACCGTGCGATTTGCACGGCCCGCCGATGGGGTGCTGGCCGCGCCGGGTGCTGCAGACGCGGCAGTGCTGCTGAAGACTCCCGTCACCGCCGCCGTCGTTGAACCGGAGGACGACGCGCCCTCATGGGCGACCGAGACGCCGACGCCGTCGCGCCGCTGGTTGTGGGTGGGCGTGGTCGCGCTGGCAGTGATGGTGTCCACCGGCGCGTTTGCGATGTTCGCGCGACAGCGTGGCCTGTTCACGACGCGCACGGCACCGCCAGCAGTGCAGAGTGATGGGCGCACGGTCGAATTGCCGGTAGTGGCTTCGACTGACACGCTCTCCTATCCGCGCGACAGCGCCGCCATGCGTCTGCGCGCCGATTCGTTGCGCATCGACTCACTGCGCGCCGACTCGCTGCTGCGTGTGGCCGCGCTGGCGCAGCGCTCAGTAGACAGTGTGCGTGCCGACTCCATGGCGGCCGCTGCGATGTGGCGTGCGCAACGCCGAGCGGCGCGGCTGGAATCCGCGGGGGCTGCGGCCGGAGGCACGACGAGTGCCGCCGGCGTTGCATCGGCCCCCCGCGTCGATGCCGTCCGCGCGACCGACGATGCGGGCATCATCGCGGCGGGTGGACGGCACAGCTGCGCGATCGTCAGTGCGAAGGTGTTGTGCTGGGGGGCGAATGGCAGCGGACAGCTGGGTGACGGGGAACTTGAGTCACGTGACGCGCCCGCGCCCATTGTTGGCGATCTGGATTTCGTGCAGGTGACCACGGGGCGTGCGCACACCTGCGGCCTGGCGCGCGGTGGCGAGGCGTATTGCTGGGGAGCCGATGACAAGGGCCAGTTGGGTGACGCCACCACGACGTCGCGCAGCGCACCGGTGCGCGTCGCAGGCTCGCAGTCCTTTCGCACGTTGCGCGCCGGCTCGTCACACACCTGCGGTCTGACGGCGTCGGGCGATGCGGCGTGCTGGGGCGACAACAGCAACGGGCAACTGGGCGATGGCAGTGTGCAAACCCGTTCGTCGCCGGTGTCCGTTGCCGGTGGACAACGTTTTGTTTCGCTCAGTGCCGGTTCCAGTCACACGTGTGGCATTGCCAGCGATGGCAGCGCGTGGTGCTGGGGGGCCAACGCCAGCGGACAGTTGGGGAACGGGACACGCACCGATGCGCGCACTCCCACCGCCGTCAGTCCCGTGGCGAAGTTCACCAGCATCTCCGCAGCGAACTCCCACACGTGTGCGGTAAGCGACAGTGGTGAGGTGTGGTGCTGGGGGCGCAACAGCTTCGGGCAGCTTGGCAATGGCAGCTCGACCGATCAGGGCACTCCCGTTCGCGTCGAATCGTCGGTGCGCTTTGTGTCCGTGAGCGCCGGCGGTGTGCACAGTTGTGCTCGCACGCGCAGCGGTCAGGCGTGGTGTTGGGGCCGCAACGTGTACGGGCAGCTTGGCGATGGCACGAATGTCAATCGCGATGTGCCGACGCGCGTGATCGGGAATTCCGTGTATTCATCCGTCAATGCCACCGGTGCACACACGTGTGGCACCGCGACCGACGGCGAGACCACGTGCTGGGGATGGAACGTCGAGGGGCAGTTGGGTGATGGCACGCGGAATCATCATGCCCGCCCGACACGTGTTGTGATCCCCGGGCGATAACGTGTCCGGTCTGCGCGGGAGCGTCGGCGCTGTCTTGCGCGCCGTGTGGCTGAGTGTCGCGCTGAGCATGGCGCCACTGCTCACCGGATGCAAAGGCATCTCGGACATGACTGCACCCAAACCGGTGGAAACGCCGGTGGCGGCCGTCACGCTGTCGTCCGAACAGTTCACGCTCAGCGAAGGGGCGACGCAGGCGCTGCAGGCGTTGGCGCGCGACGTCGATCGGCGACTGCTGTCCGATCGTTCGGTGCAGTGGTCGAGCAGTGACAACGCCGTGGCCACGGTCTCGGCAACGGGCCTGGTCACGGCGGTTGCCACCGGCACCGCCCGCATTGCCGCGAGCATCGATGGTCGCAGTGCCACCGCGCTCGTCACCGTGGTCGCGCGTTCGGTGGCGAGCGTGCAGATCACACCGACGGCGCCGAGTCTGCTGGTTGGCGCGTCGGTGCAGCTGAGCGCGGCGACGCTCGATCTCAAC
>JAGNMU010000024.1 GCA_017991005.1 Gemmatimonadaceae bacterium
CGGCCATCGCAGAGTCGCAGGGGGCGCAGAGGCTCACGACGGACGGGCCGTTGCGGTTCCCCCAAAAGAACAAACGTTGGAAACGCTCCAAACGCGGCCGCAAGCACGCCTCTGCGTCTCCGCGCCTCTGCGACAAAGCTGTTCGCTGTTCGAGGTTCCCGAAGCGCGCTGAGGCACACGAGGAACGGCAACGGCCATCGCAGAGTCGCAGGGGGCGCAGAGGCTCACGACGGACGGGCCGTTGCGGTTCCCCCAAAAGAACAAACGTTGGAAACGCTCCAAACGCGGCCGCAAGCACGCCTCTGCGTCTCCGCGCCTCTGCGACAAAGCTGTTCGCTGTTCGAGGTTCCCGAAGCGCGCTGAGGCACACGAGGAACGGCAACGGCCATCGCAGAGTCGCAGGGGGCGCAGAGGCTCACGACGGACGGGCCGTTGCGGTTCCCCCAAAAGAACAAACGATGGAAACACTCCGAATTCGGCCGCAAGCACGCCTCTGCGCCTCCGCGCCTCTGCGACAAAGCTGTTCGCTGTTCGAGGTTCCCGAAGCGCGCTGAGGCACACGAGGAACGGCAACGGCCATCGCAGAGTCGCAGGGGGCGCAGAGGCTCACGACGGACGGGCCGCTGCGGTTCCCCCAAAAGAACAAACGTTGGAAACGCTCCAAACGCGGCCGAAAGCACGCCTCTGCGTCTCCGCGCCTCTGCGACAAAGCTGTTCGCTGTTCGAGGTTCGCTGTTCGAGGTTCGCCCTTCGCCGTCCGCTTCCCCCGCCCCCGCTAGTAGCCGAGCAGCGACGGATGTTCGCGGAACAGCGCCAGTGCCTCGGGATTGGCCAGCGCGTCCGCATTGCGCACCGTACGTCCGTGCACGACATCGCGCACCGCCAACTCCGTGATCTTGCCGCTGATGGTGCGGGGAATATCGGCCACTGCGACAATCACTTTGGGTACGTGATGCGGGCTCGCATGTTCGCGGATGCGTCGACGGATCAGATCACGAATTTCATCCGTCAACACAGCCCCGGGGCGCAATCGCACAAACAGTACCACCCGCGACTCTCCGGCGTCGTGTGACGAGCGCTGTTCGATGACCAGCGATTCCAGCACCTCGTGCACCTGTTCGACCTGTCGATAGATCTCGGCTGTCCCGATGCGCACACCGCCAGGATTGAGCGTCGCGTCACTGCGCCCGTGGATGATCAGCCCGTCGTGCGCGGTGATCTCGGCCCAGTCGCCGTGCCGCCAGACTCCCGGAAAGTGCTCGAAGTACGCGGCGCGGTAGAGTGCACCCGACGGGTCGTTCCAGAATGCCACCGGCATACTGGGGAACGGCGCCGTACACACCAGTTCGCCGGCCTCCCCGCGCAACGGCTGCCCCTCGGCATCGAACACATCAACCGCCATGCCCAGCCCACGCATCTGCAGCGCGCCGCGGTACACCGCGCCCGTTGGATCGCCGAGTGCAAAGCAGCTGACGATGTCCGTTCCGCCGCTGATGCTGCACAGGCGCACATCCGGTTTGATGTCGCGGTACACATAGTCGTAGCTGTGCGCCGAGAGCGGGCTGCCGGTCGACAGAATAGCATCGAGGGCAGACAGGTCAAAGGCGGTGCGCGGTGTAACGCCTTCTTTCTCGAGGGTCGCGAGGTACTTCGCGCTCGTGCCGAAGACCGTGATGCGCTCCGCCTCGGCCATGCGCCACAACACGTCGGCCTGCGGCGCCAAGGGGGCGCCGTCGTACAGCACAATGGTGACGCCCAGCGAAAGCGCCGACACGAGCCAGTTCCACATCATCCACCCACAGGTGGTGAAGTAGAACAACACGTCGTTCGGTCGCAGATCGGTGTGGAGCGCATGCTCCTTCCAATGCTGCAACAGCGTCCCGCCGGCGCCATGCACCATGCACTTGGGCAAGCCCGTGGTTCCGCTCGAATACATGATGTACAGCGGGTGTTCAAACGGTTGCCGAGCAAATTCAAGCGACTGCGCGTCGCGAAAACGTGTCATGACGTCGCCCCACGCTTCGGCGCGAGGCACGAGTGTCAGATCCGGCGACGCCTCCAGCCACGGCACGATCCACACGGCACGGAGCGACGGAATGGCCTGCACGATCTCGCACACACGTGGACGGCAGTCGATACGCTTCCCGGCGTAACGATATCCATCGGCGGCAATCAGCAACACCGGCTCGATCTGCCCGAACCGATCGAGCACACCCTTCGTGCCAAAATCCGGCGAGCACGATGACCACACAGCGCCGATCGACGCGGCGGCCAGCATGGCGATCACGGACTCCGCGATGTTCGGCAGGTATCCGGCCACGCGATCACCGGCAGACACACCGAGCGCCCGCATCGCCGCCGCGGCGCCGGCGACAGCACTGGAGAGCTCGGCAAACGTGATGCGTCGCTGACAACCTTCCTCGCTCCACGACACGATGGCCATGCCGTCATCGCGCCGCCGGAGCAGGTTCTCGGCAAAGTTGAGCCGCGTATCGGTGAACCACCGCGGGCCTGTGACCGCATCGGGAGGCGCCATGCGATCGCCACCGACCAACACGGTGGACCACGGTTCGGCGGGTGATCCCGGACCGTCGGCAATCACGGCCGCCTCTCGCCATATCGCGCGCCAGAAGCGGTCGGGATACTGCACGGACCAACGCTGCAACGCGTGGCTGTCTCGCACCGTCTCCGGCAGCTCTCCGCGCCGCCGGAGGTCGTCCGCAAACGCGGTCATGCGGGCCTGCGCGATCCGCTCCGCCGATGGCGTCCAAAGCGGGGCATCACTTGCCTGATAGTCAGCCGTCCCTGACAGGCTCACGTGGAGACAACCGCGTCGCGAGCAAGTTTGACCGACGCACACTGCGCCCCATGCGTCTCGCAATACCAGCCGTGGCGGTCGTGAAAGACCAGGTGCGGCACATCGTTCGCGCGCGGACGCACACGCACCAGGTGTTCAACGCCGGTGCGCGCCCCCACAATCACCCGCGGATCGAGAATCTCGACCACCGGTGCGACGGGGAACAGATCGAGTTGTGTGGACACGTGCAGCGACGTGTCGTCCGTCTTTATCCGTGCGGAACGTGCCACTCGAGTTGCCACTCACAGAACGCGTCGCCTTCGATGGAGCACCGCACGTGACGTACGCGCGCTGCCTCGCCCCCCGCCAGTTCGACTGCGCGACGCAAACCGCCCGTTTGCCGGCGGCAAAACAGTCGCGTCACGGGATCGAAGTCGACCAGCCGCAGAATCGCGCGACCGTCTCCGTCCTCAACCACCGTGATGTCACCCGGATGATAATACAACCGGAACAGCGAGATGCTTTGGGTCAGAAAGGCGCGCGGGGTATCTTTGCGCAGAATCCCGCCGTAGAGCTGCACGCCGACCGAATCGATGGAGTACGCCCCGGCCGCCTCCGCCCAATCAGGATAGGCCGATGCCAACCGGGCATCCACCGCCTGCCAGAGCGCCACCAACGCGCGGTAGGGGATCTCATCGGTCGCGGTCACCGTATCCAGCAGGGACGTGGTTTCGGGAGGCAGTTCGGCGCGCAACTGCTCGACGCCGGTCGCTCCAAGGCGTTCCTGCGCGAAGGCCAGGGTTCCTCGCGCCGTCGATCCTTTTGCCGTCGGCTCGGTCATCGGCGGGTCATGCGGTCGTCATGGCGCGATGAGCGCGGCGGCAGCCCGCCGGTCGATCTTGCCCGAACCCAAACGTGGAATGGCGTCCACAAAACAGACACGCTTCGGCACCTTGTACGCAGCCAGTCGGGACCGAGCAAAACGCTCCACAGCGTGCGCATCCAGCGCGGGATCGCTCCGCACGATCAGCGCACACCCGACTTCGCCCCACCGTTCGTGGGCAATACCGATGACGGTCACCTCACGCACGCCCGCACAGTCGAGCAGTACCGCCTCGACTTCACCCGGAAAGACGTTTTCGCCACCGGAGATGTACATCTCCTTTCGGCGTCCGCGAATAGTGAACACCCCATCCGCATCGCGGCTCGCCAGATCGCCCGTTTTGAGCCAGCCATCGGCGGTCATCACGTCGGCCGTCCGGTCAGCGGCGCGGAAGTAGCCACCAAACATCTGCGGCCCTCGTAACTCGAGTTCGCCGATGGCGTCGGCCCCGACGTCGGAACCATCCGTGTCTCGCAGGCGCATCCCCAGAAACGGCATCGGCCACCCCACGCTCCCGTCCTTGGCCACCGCCGTGTGATCGTTGGTGGCAAAGCAGTTCGGCCCGCACTCCGTAAGGCCGTATCCTTCGCGCAAGACGTAGCCGGCAGCCCGCACGTCGTCTTTTACACGCTGCGGACAGGGCGCACCGCCCGACATGAACATGCGCAAATGCGGCAGCGGACGCCCCCAGCTTGCCGTCTCGCGCACCATCGCCAGTTGTGTCGGCACACCAAACGTGATCGTCACGCGATGTGCATCGAGCATGTCGAAATACGCATCCGGATCAAATCCGTCGATGAGCACGATGGTACCACCGCGGGACAGCAGCGGCGTCGTGAACACGTTCCAACCGCCAGTATGAAAGAACGGCGTGGCAGCAGGCCCAACGTCACTGGCATTCAACAGCCACCCGGTGGCCGTGGCGATGGCATTCCAGATCAGCTGCCGGTGCGGAATGATCACGCCCTTCGGAGTACCCGTGCTGCCCGAGGTATACAGCAACATGGTCGCGTCTTCGGCCGCGCGCTCGGGCGACGCGGGCGCCGGGTCGTGTTCCGGCGCGATATCGCGATCGAGGTCACGCCACCCCAATCCGTCGTTCAGCGACGAGACACGCACGGCCTCCTCTGCCAATGACCGCAGACGATCTTCACCGAGCAGCAGACTCGGGGATGCGTCGTCGAGCACACGGGCCAGTTCGGGTGCGGTCAGTCGCCAGTTGAGCGGTACGAGGATCGCCCCACGTCGAATGCACCCAAATAAGAGCGGGAGGAATTCGTAGCGGTTGTGAGACAGGATGGCGACGCGGTCCCCGTGCCGAACGCCCCAGCGCGCCAGACGCGCACTCCACGCATCCGCATCCGCGTCGAGCGCCGCGTAGCTGTGATGTGCACCCGATACGGCCTCGATGACCGCAGTGCGGTTGCCTTCCACGCGCGCCCACCACGCAATCGGATCGAACACATCGGCGGTACGCGGAAACATGCAGGTGATCAGCGGAAGAGGTGTGTGGTACTCACGGCAGACGATGCAGCGCACAGAACGCCGCAATCATCCGACTGGCATCCGGACCCTGTGCATCACTGAACGTCCCGGCGGTCGATCCACCGGACCACGCGTGTCCAAGCCCCTCGATACGCACCTGCTCAATCAGCACCGTCCCCGAAGGCTCGCGCCAGCGACTGGTCCGAACAGCATACCCATTGACCGTCTCTGACTCATCCGCGGCGGACTTGAGTGCCGGCAAACCCGCGCTCGCACGCAGCAATTGGTGCACGCCGATCCACTGCTGCGTCGTTTCGTCGGCATTGGCTGGAGACACCACCGCATCACGCGTGCCGTGAACGACCAGCACTGGCAGCGCGCGGCGCGTCGCACCCATGGCGCCCACCACGTCTTGCGCGGTCGCCAACTTCTCCCCTGCCCCACGCTGCATCACCGCGAGTGCCGCGCCCACGGTCGTGGCGGATCGCCATGCCACGCCGCTCGCGCTGGTCAGCGACGCGAAGCGTTCCGGATACGCCACCGCCACCAGTCCGGCCATCGCCGCACCAGCCGAGATGCCGGCGAGATGCACCCGTTTGGTGTCGACCGGATACTGCGACATGACCTCGGCAATCAGCGCGGCGAGGAGTCCGGTTTCACCGGCATCGCGCGATTGGTGGGCGGCGTCGAACCAGTTCCAACAGGTGCGCGGATTGGCCTGCACCGATTGCTCCGGGTATAACACGAGGAATCCCCGTTCGTCCGCGACGCGGTCCATCTGCGATCCACGCGCGAGATCGTCGGCGTTCTGCGTGCACCCGTGCAACAACACCAGCAACATGGGCGGCCGAGCGCGATTGTATCCGGCAGGGATGTAAAGCCGCCAGGCTCGCTCGCCCAACGCCCCTCGATATCGACCGGTGACCACCTGTCCGTCCTGGGGTCCCTGCAACTGCCCGTCCATCTGCCCCTCCAGTTTCCTCTCCGACGGCACCTGCGCCGGCGGCGTGGGACGAGCCCATGTCGCCGGACGGCCTGGCAGCCCGGCGAACATGAGGCCTGACAACAAAAGACTCTGTACTCGGCATCCAGCGCGCACACGGCGCACGCGCCACCATCGGGCAGCGCGGGCGCAGTGTGGGTGCATGTCGTCCGTCACTTAGCGGTCGACGCGGAGCGAGAGGAAGCCGATGGCGCCCTGTGCGGGCATGTTCAGCAGCTCCACATGCTTGCGACCGAAGCCACAACCCCAACCCTTGGTATACGTGGCCGGGAGCGCCGCGTTCAGGAACACCGGCGGTGTCGTGTTGCCGCTGGTGCACGTAAACAGATTCTGCAACGAGGCGTTGAGCGTGGTGTGCTCGTTGATCTTCTTGCCCACGTTGAGGTCGAACGTGAAGATGCCGGGGATGCGACCGTTGTGCACGCCCGAGAGGAACCGGTAGTCGCGCACGAAGCGGAAGGTGAATCCTCCGAACGTCTGTGCGGGCATCTCCCGCAGTTCGCCGCCCATGGTCGCCTTGAAGCTCGGGCTGTTGAGCGCCGTCGCTTCGGCCGGATCGCCCGGCTTGGCAATGATGGAGTCCAGCTTGAGGGCACTCATCGTTCCCGACACGGTGAACTTGTCGTTGACCACGTATCGCAGACCGGCATCGACGCCCGAGAGCGTCGCTTCGCCGAGATTGAAGTACGAGAGCGCCAACTGATCGGCACCTGCGGCGTTCACGAACTTGACGCCCGTCTTGGCATTGTAGCCGAAGCTGCCGCCGCCCGGATTCGCCACCACGACGAGCGGGCTCAGGAACGCCTTGTACCGCGAGACGTAACCGGCCACGTCGAGATACAGACGTTCCTTGAGGACGCCCTTGTATCCGAGTTCAAACGTGTTGTTCACTTCCGGCACCACTGGCGCGATCGTGCGCAGCACGGTTCCGGCCGCGTTCTTCACCAGGATACCATCCTTGTTGCCGAACACGCCGATACCCGGCGAGAAATCGCGATAGAAGAAGTTCGTCTGCAGAATCGACGGCGACTTGAACGCGCGGTTGAACGTCAGGCGGAACGTCGAATTCTCATTCGGCGACACCAGCAGGGCGGCCTTCGGGCTGAACTGCGGATCGTAGAACTCCGGGTTGTCGTAGCGCGCACCGAATACAACCTTCGTGATGGCGTTCAGCGGCGTTTCCGTCTGCGCGTACACACCCAACTGCGTCAGCTCGATGTCTTCCTTGGTGAGCGCGTCCGTCAGCCACACCTGTTTGGACGACACCTGATCCTTGCGATACTGTACACCGCCGATGACGCGCGTATTGAACAGCGAGGTGAAGGTGCGGTTGTGCTGCACTTCCGCCGCCATCATGCGGCCGTCCGCCGGGAAGGCCGACGCTTTCCGGACCGAGTCATCGCTGATGCCGTTGAACCGGGCGCTGGCGCGATTGGTGGTGTAGCCATTGAGCGCGAACGTCTTCCCCGACAGCGACCGCGTGGCGTAGGCCTGCGCGAACCAGCTGTTCGATGTGAAGCGGACCTGCTGGTTCCAGTAGCCCCAGTCCTTGAGCTGGTTGCGACCGGCACTCGTGACGCCCACACCGTTGCTGCGACTCGCGCCGCCCTGGTACTCGAGACGCCCGCCGTTGTCGAAGTAGTACACCAGCGCGCCGCTCGCGCGACGATAGCTCGTTGACCAGTCCGCACCGTTCTCACGGACCGGCGTGGTGCCGAGTCCGTACACGTTGGAGTTCTGCCAGTCGTTGGCTGTGAGCACTTCGCCCGTCACCTTGTAGCCGAACTTGCCCGCGAGTCCCGCGTAGCGGAGCTGCACGTCATTGTAGCTGACACGACCGGGCTGCTTGTCGAAGTAGTTGCCCGGGCTGCCGCCGTTGGAGCCCAACGTCACTTCCCCCGTAAAGCCCTGAAACTGCTTGGGGTCTTTGGAGAGCAGCGTCACGACGCCGTTGGATGCGTCCGGGCCGTACAGCGCAGCGCCGGGACCGACCAGCACTTCCACGCCCGCAATATCGATCTTCGGAATGGTCGTGAACACGCCAACCGGCAGGCCGTTTTCCGGCAAGACGGCCACGCGATTGTCTTCCATTTGCAGCATGCGATTGTTGAACGCGCTGTTGAAGCCACGCGCATTGATACCCGCCGCCGCCACACCCGTCTGGACGAAGTCCACGCCCTTCACTTCCTTGAGCGCCGCCGTGAACGAGTTGCCCGCCTGATACTTGAACGCTTCGGCATCGATGCGCGTGACCGTTGCCGGCGCTTCGGTGATTTTCTCGACGCGACGTGACGCGGACACCACATATCCGCCGAGCTGCAGCGCCGTTGCCTGCATGGTGACATTCAGCGTCGCTTCCGCGCCGGCCGCAATCGCCACGTTTTCCATGGTGACCGCTTTCGCGCCGATGCGTTGAAAGCGCACCGAGTAGCTGCCGGCCGGCACACCCACGACGCGATACTTGCCATCCATGCCAGAGGTCGCGCCGAAACGCGTTCCCACCAGCGTGACCTGCGCGCCCGGCAACGGCGCTTTGCTGCTGTCGGACACCAAACCGGCCAGTGTACCTGACTGTGCCGACGCAGCAACCGGCGTCGCGACGAGCGGCACCAGACCACACCAGACCGCCGACGTCAAAAGACGACGGCTCTGTCGGGCCAGACGATGCGCTGCCTGGACAGGACGCCAAACTGAGATGGACATGCGAACTCCTCCTGGAGGGGACCTGCGGGAGACTGCAAAAAATGGGGTCGTGGTGATGGAGACTGCGGCAGGCGCGGGCAGACGCGCTCGGGATTGGGGAACCGTCGTAGGTGGCGGCATCAGGACTCCGCCGGCAGCATGGTGAGCGCTTCTCCGTCCAGTACGAGCTCGCCTGCCTGATTGCGACAGGTCGTCGCCAGGCGAATCCGCCGCTTCTCGGGGAGCAGCTCGACGATCTCCACACGTGTGGTGATCGTATCGCCGATGCGCACGGGACGAACGAAGCGCATCGACTGCGAGAGATAGATCGTGCCCGGCCCGGGCAATCGCATGGCGAGCGTGGCGGACACGAAACCCGCCGACAACATGCCATGCGCAATGCGTCCGCCAAATCGCGACTGCGCCGCATGTGCGGCATCGAGATGCACCGGGTTGGCATCGCCAGTGATGGCGGCAAACAGCACCACGTCGGTGTCCGAGACAACGCGCGTCATGCTCTCAGACTCACCGACCACAAAACGCGCGAAGCGGTCGGGAGAAGCAGCGGTGGGCGCACCGGTCATATCGGTCATGTCGGTCATGCCTCCATGACGGCACGAACATCTGCGGACAGCGTCGCGGCGGCCGTGGCGCGCGTCAGCCACGAGACCGTCACAAACACCAGCAACGACGCGACCAGCGCGATCGCCGTGGCCGTCACCCCTGACGGGAAGGAAAACACTTTGAAGAACGACAGCGACTCGAGCGTCAGCGTGATGACGAGGCCAGTAACAATCGACCACACCGACCCGGCGCGCGTCGCGCCCTGCCAGTTCAGACCTAGCGCCAACGATGGCACCAGCGTCGAGGCAAAGAGTCCCCAGCCGAAGACTCCAAGAAAGGCGACGAGTGTACCCGACGCCTGCGCCACGACCGCGGCGCCGAGCGTAAGCACCACGGTCCAGATCCGTCCCCAGCGAAGCTCGTCCTTGACCCGCCAGCCAAAGGCGACGGGCAGGTCGTGGGTGATCGCAGCAGATCCGATGCTCATGAAGGAATTCACCGTGCTCATGATGGCGGCGGCCACGGCGGAGAACACCACCGCGGCGAGCGGCAGACTTGTGAATTGCAGCAGGAATGTCGGTGTGGCATCGTCGGCGGTTCCCAGCGGCGCCATGCGGCCAGACAGCACCAGCGCCTTCACCACCAGCCCAACGCCAACGAACAACAGCAGCGTCAAGAACAGCGCAAACGTCATGACCAACGGAAACCACTTCAGCCGTCGGGCATCCTTGAGCATGAAGAACTTGTGCGCGACATGCGGCTGACCCAGCGACCCGAGCCCGAAGACGAAAAAGAAACTCAGCGCCGCCAGGGGCGTCAGTTTGCCCCATGGTCCAAGAATGGCAGGATCCTGCGCCATGATCGTCTGGGAAATCCCTGACAGACCGCCACCCGCCTGCAGCGCGAAGGCAAAGACGAAGGTGGAGGCGACCGCCATCAGGATGCCCTGAAAGACGTCGTTATAAATGCCCGCCAGAATCCCGCCGGACACGGAATACGCGAGGATGATCAGCGTGCCGATCCAGATGGCCGGCGTGCGGCCGATGCCAAAGATCGCGTCGATGACGAGGCCAAGCGCCAGCAGATTCGTCGCCATGTAGCCGATAACGGCGAGGACGATCGCCACGCCGGCCAACCCTTGCGCGAGCGGTGACTGGAATCGCGCGCCGATCGCATCGGGAATCGTGATCATCTCGCGGACTTCGGCGAGCAACCGCAGCCGCTTGGCCAGCACCCACGCGCCCATCGAGTTGGTGAGCGCGGCCGGCAGGATGATGAACACGGCACCCAGCCCCAGCGAGTAGACCAGCCCGGGTCCGCCAATGAAGGCAAAGCCGGACAGCGTCGCGGCCATCGCCGCGATGGCGAGTGTGAAGAGCCCCAGCCCCTGCCCGGCCACGAAAAAGTCTGCGGCCGACTTCGTCTTGCGGGTGGCCCAGATACCGATGACCGCCACGATGATGAAATAGCCGATCGCCACGCCGCCGATGACGGGCTTGGCAAGCGAAGGCACGGCCGCCGTCTGCAGCAGCGCCCAGATCCCCGACACACCGCTCATCGGTGCCCCCGTGGCGTCTCACCAAACGTCTCGGTGCGCGCAGCGCGAACACGGGCGATATCCTCGTCCGACAACGTCAGCGCATCGAAGGTGAGCGCGTAGGCCAGCGGCAGAACAAACAAGGGCAGCAGACCGACACCATAGAGAATCACGGCGGCCCGGCGCGGAAGACCCAGCCACAGCACCTCGCCGGCGCGATCCGGCGGCAACGCCATGGCCAGCAGAAATCCGCCCGTCACGAGCGCAAACACGAGGGCGAACGGCAACGCCAGCGCACCCACGCGTCGTCCGTTGCGCACCGCACCAAACGTCATCATGGCCACCATGCAGACCGGCAACGCGACAGCCATCATCCACGCACCACCCGCGGCAATGGCGGGCGAGGCAAAGGCACTGGCATACGCCACGGCGATGCCAACGGCACCCAGCACAATGGCGCCAAACGCAACGCGACGGACGCCCGTCAGGCGGTCGGGAGCCGGCGTCATTGATACAACGCGTCAAAGGTGGTGGCATATCGCGACGCAATCACGCCGCGCAGCACCTTGAGTGTCGGCGTCAGTTCGCCACCCTCGAGCGTGAACTCCGTGGCGGTGACGGCGAAGCGCTGAATGCGATCCGTGCGGGCGAGCTGGGCGTTCACGTGACTGACCGCATCCTGCAGCAAGGCGTGGACCTGCGGATGTTGCGCGAGCGTCGGCCACGGCGTGTCCACGCCATGCGCGCGGGCCCACGATTCGACCATCGCACGCCGCGGAGACAACAGCGCCGTGAGGTACTTTCGCCCCTCGCCGTAACACACCGCGTGCGCCACATACGGCGACTCCACCAGCGACGCCTCGATGGGCAGCGGCGCGATCTTGCGACCGGTCGAGAGGGCGATGAGCTCTTTCACGCGACCGGTAATGCGCAACGTCCCGTCGATGTCGAGTGCCGCGCGGTCGCCGGTCCGGAGCCACTGACCGTCGTCGGTAAAGGCCTCGCGCGTCGCGGCATCGTTGTGCCAATAGCCGCTGAACGTGAGCGCACTGCGCGCCACCAGCAGTTCACCGTCATCGGCAATGCGCACCGCGGTACCGGGCATGGGCGTGCCCACGCCGTCAAAGCGCACGTGATCGACCCGGTTCATCGCCACGCATAAGTGTTCGGTCTGCCCGTACGCACCAAGAATGGTCAGGCCAAGCGACGACAGCGCCAGCGCAATCTGCGCGGGCAGCGCGGCGCCACCGGAGGTCGCGATGCGGCAGCGCGTCCCGATGCGGGCCGTAATGGCGCTGCGTGGATCCTGCCCATCGCGTCGTGCAAGTTCTGCGGCTTCGTACAGGCGCTCGAACAACCGTGGCAGCGCGCCAAACAGTGTGGGCTCAAACACCCGGGCGATGGTGAACACGTCGGCCGGATCTTCGATCAGTGCCGCCGACATGCCGGTCCGAATACGCGTGCACTGCCCAAAGACCCGTTCGGCGGCGTGCGAGTACGGCAAGAACGACAGCGCCGAATCGTCGCCGGTCAGCGACAGCACCGATGCGATCGATGCGGCGGACGCAGCGAGATATCGATGTGAAATGCAAGCGCCCTTCGGCACGCCGGTGGACCCGGAGGTGTAGATGAGCGCCGCCAGATCATCCAGCGTCACGGCCGCCATGCGTGCGTCGAGTGATGCAGCCGCTGCTGCATCCACCGCCAGGTGCGCGGCGCCTTCCACAAGCCACGCACGCCAGTGCGCATCCGCGGCGTCCGCGGCATCCGCGGCATCCGCGGCACTCGCCGCATCCGCAACGGGCGTCGCCTCGCCACCCTGCGGCGATGCCTCGTCGAGTCGCGGCGCATCACCGATCAACAGCATCGCGTCGCCCAGCGAGCGGCGCACCGCCCGCATCGTACGCAGGTGCGCGGCGCCCGACGCGAACGCGACGCGCGCGCCACTGTCCCGCACGAGTGCCTCCACTTGCGCAGGGGTGCTGGTGGGATACACCCCGACGCCAATGGCACCAACCATCTGCACGGCCAGATCGGCGATCGGCCACAGCGGCGTGTTTCCCGCCAGCATGACCACTCGATCGCCGCGCGCCACCCCTGCGTCGAGCAGCCGATCGGCAATCGCGCGGGACGCGGCGTACCACCCATGCCAGCTCAATGTCGACTCGGCCTCGAGTGCGCCCGCCGGATACACGGCAAACGCCACGGCGTCAGGCGTCTGCTGCGCCCGCTCCGCCAACACGTGCACCAGCGGACGCAACGCGCCCAATCCATCCGAGGTGCGCGTGGACGAGGCGAGTATCGATTGCGGATCTGCGTCCGCGCGATGTGCTGATCGAGAGGACATGATCACGCGGATGCCACCACCGGCACGGCGCGGTCGCGCCACCGCATCACCAGCGATCCCATCGCCAGACCGGCACCCGAGCCGGTAAACACCACCAGCTGTCCATCACGCACTTTGCCCGAGCGCACGGCATCATCGAGTGCCATGGGCAAACAGGCCGAGCCGGTATAGCCCCACTTGTGCATGACGGTGTGCGCGCGCGCCATTGGCTGGTCGAGTGCGCCCATGACCATTTCGATCGTCGAGCGATTGACCTGCGTCCAAAGCCAGCAATCGACATCGGCGGGCGCGTACCCGGCGCGATCGAGAACCGCCCGAACGATGCGTGGCCATCCTTCCTCATTCACCGAGGCCGGGTACTTCTGGACGAATCGCAGTCTGTTCTGCACCCCGGCGTCCAGGATCTCAGTCGTGATCGGGGTCCGCGTGCCGCCGGCGAAGATCCCCATCCCGAAACAGTACCGGCCGTCGGCAAACAGCTCGGATGCCAAAATGCCCGGCTCGGCGGACAGTTCAACCACGGCCGCGCCCGCCCCATCCGCGAAAATGGTGAGGGTCTTTTTGTCGTGCGGATCGAGATACCGCGACATGACATAGACCCCCACGACGAGCACGCGACGATATCGCTCATCAGCGCGCAGATACTTCCAGGCGACATCCAACGCCGTGACGAATCCCGCGCATCCCGCATTGAGGTCGAACGTGCCGGCGTTCACCGTTCCGAGTCGGCCGTGCACCACCGATGCGGTGGCTGGCGACACAAATTCCGGCGTGTCCGTGGCGATGATGAGCAGGTCGATCTCCGAGGGCTGCACGCCGGCCGCGTCGAGCGCCCGTCGCGCCGCGTGCTCAGCCAGGTCGGCCGTCGATTCGTCGGGACCGCACCAATGACGTTCGTGAATGCCCAGCGTCCCCGTGACAAACGGCGCAATATCTTCGCCAAGCTGCGCGGATAACTCGGCGTTCGTGACAACGCGGGCGGGAACGTAACTGCCCGTGCCAGTGATGACAGCGTGTCGCATGGTCATATCGGAAGCGGCAGTGTTGGCCGCGTCGGTGCCGGGCCGGATGACGCACGCGTCATCAGTCGCACGGGCAACGGCCGACGCGAACTCACACGCTGCGCGGATTGTTCGATGAGTTGCACCAGGAGTCGGGCGGCGCGTGCACCCAGCTCGCGAGCCGGTACGGAAATCGTGGTGAGTTCAGGCGTGACATACTGCGCGAACTCGATATCGTCGCAGCCCACAATCGAGCAGTCGTCCGGCAGACGCACGGCGTCGCGCTGGCACTGCTTGATCGCCCCAATGGCCATGAGATCATTGGCGAAGAACACGCCCGTCGGGCGCACACGGAGCCGCAACAATTCGCGCATCGCCTCACGTCCGCCAGCCACCGTCGACGGCGCGCGTCGCCACCGTTCGCTGGACCACGTCACGCCGGCCTCGCGAAGTCGCGAGACAAAGCCGCGCTCCCGCATGCGAAACGCATGGACGTCGGTGGCCGGTCCGACAAAGGCCAGTTCGCGATGCCCGAGTGCCAGCAGATGCTCCGCCGCCAGTTGTCCGGCGTGCAGCGCGTCGGTGGCGATGCCGGGCCAGTGCTCGGAGGGTTCATCGATCAGCACCACCGTCAATCCGGCCAGCGCGTTCTCGTCCAGCATCGACGCGCCTGCCGCATCGAGCAGGATGCCATCGATCTGCCGCGCTCGCAGAATCTCGAGGTGTTTGCTGATGTCGCGCGTCTGCTGATCACAGAGCAGCATGGCGTACCCCGCGTCGGCCGCCACGCGCTCCGCCCCGGTGATGACCTCCACCATGAACGGGTTGCGCAGGTCGGGCACAATCACCCCCAGGGCGAACGACCGGCGACGAGCGAGCGATCGGGCAATCACGTTGGGGCGATAGCCCAGCTCGGCCGCAGCCGACAACACGCGCTGCCGGGTAAGCACGGCGACGCGCGCGCGGGGGTGGTTCGAGAGGACGAGCGACGCGGTGGGCTGGGAGACACCGGCGCGGGCTGCCACGTCATGGATGGTGACGCGACGGCCAAGGGAGGAGGGGGCCATCGCGGGACAAGATTGTGCTGCAAATACGTATTGGCAAGGGGGAGGCGAGATTTGCACTACTTTGTGGGATGCCCGAGACCAACGTGCCAACCGCCACCAACCCGCCCCACCGCAAGGTCGGGTGGCTGCGCGCCGGTGCCACGGCTCCGCTGATCCGCCAACGGCGGCCACTTGTTCGTCTCGTGCTCGCCCTCACCAGCAGTACGGCGCTGATCGGAGTCGCCGCCCTCGTGGCGGCCGCGGCGATCGTGCCGCCCATTGGCGCACGTCGGGTGGCGCGTGCCTCAGCGCAGCGGGAAGTGCAGTCGCAGCTCGCCAGTGGCGAACGGATCGTCGCCTCCGTATTCGCGTCGCAGCGGCGATGGACCGATATGTGGCGCGAGTCGTTCGGGATCGTGGTCGCGACGGATCGGCGTGTTCTGTATGTGGGCGCGCCGCCCACCCCGTTACTGCGCCCCCGCGAGGATGGCCCCGAGGAGCTGCTGGTCGAGAGCTATCCGTACACGGCCGCATTCACACTCGAGCCGCGGACGCTCTTCCGCGGTCTCGGCCGAGGGCTCGCGCTCAGGACGCCGGGCGTCCAGGTCGACTTTCTCGTGGACGACGCCACGTGGTCCGACGCACTCCGCGTCACGCAATTGACCGCCTCGGCGCGCGGCGTGGAAACACGCCGCGGCGAGGCGTTCGACGCCAGCAATCAGGCACCCGCGCCGCCGGCCGCCGAGTATGTGACCCACATCGTGCGCCGTGGCGAAACGTTAACGGCTCTGGCCCGGCGGTATCGGACATCGCCCGATGTGCTGCGTCAACTCAACCAACTCTCCACCGACGATATTCGGAGCGGCCAACGGTTGCGCGTGCCGCGAGTGGATGAGATGCCGTAGCCCGGCCCGTTATTGGCCGAGCACCAGCGCAAACACCAGCGGCGCCACAATCGACGCATCCGACTCGATGATAAACTTCGGCGTTTCGATGCCGAGCTTGCCCCACGTGATCTTCTCGTTGGGCACCGCGCCCGAGTACGACCCGTAGCTCGTGGTGGAATCGCTGATCTGGCAGAAGTAGCCCCACAGCGGTACTTCCTCGCGCTTGAGGTCCTGATGCAACATGGGCACAACACAAATCGGGAAGTCGCCGGCGATGCCACCGCCAATCTGAAAAAAGCCGATCGTGGTGTTCTTCGTGGCCTGCGTGTAGTACTCCGCGAGATACATCATGTATTCGATGCCGCTTCGTACCGTGTGCACATTCTTGATGTTGCCATCGATGACGTGCGACGCAAAGATGTTGCCCGTCGTGGAGTCTTCCCAGCCCGGGACGATGATGGGCAGATTCTTCTGCGCTGCGGCCAACATCCAGGAGTTCTTCGGGTCGATCTGGTAGTACTGTTCGAGCTTGCCGCTCAGCAGAATGCGATACATGAACTCGTGCGGGAAATAGCGCTCGCCCGCCCGATCCGCCGCCGTCCATTCATCGAGAATGGCATTCTCGATCCGACGGATCGCCTCGGCCTCGGGAATGCAGGTATCCGTCACGCGATTGAAGTGCTTTTCGAGCAACGCCTGTTCGTCCTGCGGCGTCAGGTCCCGATAGTTGGGCACGCGTTCGTAGTGATCGTGCGCCACGAGGTTGTAGATATCCTCTTCGAGGTTCGCACCCGTGCAGGTAATCGCGTGCACTTTGTCCTGCCGGATCATCTCGGCCAACGAGAGACCGAGTTCGGCGGTGCTCATCGCGCCGGCAAGCGTGACCATCATCTTGCCGCCCGTATCCAGATGATGCACATACGCGTCGGCCGCATCGATCAGCGCGGCCGCGTTGAAGTGGCGATAGTGATGACGCAGGAACGCCGAAACCGGCGCGGATGACGAGGATGACATGTGCGGCACTCAGGAAATGTCGACGAGGATCGCGCCCAGAGGTCCGCTACCCGGAGGTGGCGGCGCGCGGGAACACAGACGCTGCGGCCGTCGGCGCGTGAACGCCCGCCCAGCCGCGCGCAATCTACTGCGACCCGCCGCCCTCGTGGGTGCCGTGCGTCTGGCGACTCCCGCTCTTCCGAAGCCCCATCCAGGCCGCGCCAATGCCGAGCCCGATGGCGATCGCCCCGTGTCCCGTCACCAACGACCCCATCGCCAGCGCGACGCAGAGGAGCGCGACAATACGTGCGCCGGCGCCGTCTGACCATTCAGCCGCCGATCCGTGGGTCCGCGCGGCGTGCGCGGCGCCCCACCCTGCTCCCTCGGTCTCCGGGTTCCGCGGCGCCCCATTCGACTCACCGGAGGTCGGGAATATCTCCGTGAGGTCGCGGGGGCCGTTTGACACGACGGCAGGCCACGTGCCGCTGACCCCCTGCAGTGCCGCGCGCTGTCCCGCCGTTTCTTCAAGCAGCGAGAGTCCGAGCCGGATGGGCACGACGGGCCCGCGGTCGACCGCATCACGAACCAAGAGCTCCCCAAGCACGGGCACGCCGCGAAACGGTGTATGTCGGAGAGACGGTGCCGACACACACGCGTCAGCCGGTGCTTTCCCGGCCGTCGTTCCAGCAGCGCGCGTCGGTTCCGCGAGATCCGCCTCCTGCAGGGTCGCGTCGATCACACCGGCGTCCGATACGCCAATTGCGCCCGCATCGGACAGCATCTCGCCAACGCGTGCGCCCGCCAATGCGGCACCGCGCACGACGGCCAGCAGCAGTCGGCCAATGGGTTCGCGTGCCATGACACTCTGGCGTCGCACCACACGATCGGCCTCATCGGGCCGACCACGCTGCAAGAGCGGCGTGATCTGCTCCACCATCGTGCGCACAGGCGAGGGCACTTCGCCATGCTCATTGGCTGCGACGGCGAGAAAGGTCGTCAGCACAATGCGTGCAGCGTGCGCCTGCTCGGGCGTGGTGGCCGCCGCGAGCGATCCCCCGGCGCTGAAGGCGCGCAGCAGCATCCGCGCTTCGCGCGCCACTTCTGCCGCAGGACGGAGCGCGACGCGTGCCCCGAAGCGCTCGAGCGCCGCCGAGGCCGGGTCGGAGGTAGTCTCGCGCGTGGCAGTCTCGATGCTCGCCAGCGGCGTGCTCGGTGTTCGTGCGCGCGCCGCGTCGTCGACGCCGGCGTCGACGACTGCAGACGGCCAGTCTGATGGCGTGGGACGCGAACGCGATCGTGTCGCTTCGGCAACCAACGCGCGCAGTGCGTTTCTTCCCCACAACACAGCAGGGTGGTCGGGCGCGGTCCGTTCGAGTTGTTGCAGGACGGCGTTGGCTCCGCGCTCGTCGCCTTGGCGCGCCTCGGTCAACGCCTGCTGCACGCGCAGCAGCGGATCGGCATCTGCGCGTTGCATGGCGGGAGCCAACGCGTGACGGGCGCCCGCGATATCACCCAGCGCCAACCGTGCGACCGACTGCACGAACCGCAGCGCGACCGACGTTGGCCGGAGCGTCAGCCCTTCTTCGGCAACGCGGTCACATTCGCCCGGCAGACCCAGGACGGTGAGCGCACCGCTGCGCAGATACCAGCCCTCCTCCGTTTTTCGCGCGCGTTCCCACACACCATCGAGCGCGGCAAGGGCGTCGCCGGGGAGATTGCGCAGCAGAGCCCCGCGGGCGTGCTCCAGTCCGACTTCCAGCGCCACCGCTCCAGTCGGTCCTCGCGTGGCCACCGCATCGGTGGTCGCCAGAATGTCGAGCAGATCGATGCCGCTGCGCCCGAGCGGATGTGCCGGCGCTGCGGTGGGCTGCGGGCTGAGCGGATCGAGCGGTACGAGGGCCGTCGACGGCCCCACCGCGCCGGAGCCTGAGGTTCCGGCCACCTGCGACGCGCCCGACCGACCAACGGCAGATGTATCCGATAGTTGAGACGTCACGCCTGGAGGGGATGGTGACCAAGGGCGCCCGGACTACCGGCGTTGCTCCTGAGTGAGTATCGGTCCGTCAACGATCCCGCTGCAGTCGGAGGGACGAACCGTGTGGGCCGTTCGGTCAGGCCAGCGCGTCCACCAACGCATCCTCGAGACTCATCCGTCCGTAGCTGCCGAACTCGGCCAGCCAACGGTACGCCCGTCCTTCACGATCGAGGACGACCCGACGCCGGGTCACGCTGTGTTCGTATGAACGCAGCTCGCCGACGTCCGCCGGACCCTTCACGAATCCGATGAACCAGAAGGCGGCGGTGGCATCAACGGCCGACACGCCAAACTCGGCGGTCAAGGCACGTTGCAGAGGCGCCCAATCGGGCGGACGGTAGTCGGGCGTCGTATGCACAGGAGTTGCACAGTGGACGCGTGCGCCGCCGCTCGGTCACGGTTCGTTACTGGCTCGGCGCGCGGTATTCAATCGTGTGGTAGTGCCCTCACCGTGTGCTTCGTGATGAAGCGCACGGTATCTCGCAATGACTGCTCCGCTTCCGGCAATACGGCGTGGAAAAACTGCCAGACATGCGGAACGTGATGCCACATGCGTGTCTCGACGTCGACACCCGCCGCGCGGGCGCGTGCCACCACTCGCACCGAGTCATCACGCAGCACTTCGTCGTGACTCGCGTGCACGAGCATCGGCGGCACTCCCCGAAAATCTCCGTAGAGCGGTGAGATGCGCGGATTCCGCGGGTCTTCGGTACCGACGTAGAATTCTGCGGCGCGCCGGATGGTCTCGCCGGCGAACATTGCACAGCGGTCGCTGTTTTCATCCAGCGACGCCCCGGTTGCGGCGAGGTCCGTCCACGGACTGAAGGTGACAACCGCTGCGGGAAGTGGCAGCCCTTCGTCCCGAATGGCGAGCACGAGTGCCAGCGCCAGACCGCCGCCCGCTGAGTCACCGGCGACGATCAGCTGGTGAGGATCGATCTGCAGCGACTCGAGCAGAAAACGATAGGCTGACCGGGCGTCATCGAGCGCCGCGGGAAACGGGAATTCCGGCGCGAGTCGGTACTGCGGCACGAACGCCCGGCCCTCGACACGACGTACGAGCGACGCGACGAGTGGTCGGTGCGTCTCCGGCGAGCAGGCGATGAACCCGCCGCCATGCAGGTACAAAAAGACGGGCGCATCCGCGCGGGCGATCGGCCAGGAGACGGTCTCACCGCCAGGCCACAATCCGGACGCGGGCAATTTCTCATACGATGCGCCGGTTGCACGCGCCATCCAGCGTCGTGGCGCACGAGGACGCCCCATCTGTCCGCGTACCCAGGCCGGATCGATGGGACGAAGCGCGTGCGGTCGCATGCGAGCGCGCACCAGCAGGTGCACGAGACGCGATTGCCAACTGGGTGATGCGGTGGTCAAACCCTGATGCGCGGCCATCCTGCAAGATACACAGTCGGCCGCGCCTCGGGTCCCTGCCACTCAGACGCCGACTTGTTTCTCGACGCGATCGCGGTAGTGGCGGCTCAGGCGGAGCCGAGTGCCGTCCTCGAGAATGACGACGTAGTCCCCCGAGAACCACTGCTGCATCTCGCGCACCCGATTGAGATTCACAATCGTCGAGCGATGGATGCGGGCAAAGAGTCGTGGGTCGAGCGTTTCCTCGAGATGACTGATCCGTTCGCGAATCGTATGCGCCACTTTGTCGACATGCAGTCGCACATAGTTGCGATCGGCCTCGATCCAATCGATCTCTGTCGTCTTCACGAAGAACATCCGTCCATCAACCTTCACCAGAATGCGGCTCGCATATCGGCCGTTCGCCGCAGCCCCTGCAGCCCCCGCACCGGCCGCGCCGCCGGCGCCGGCCGCCCCAGCATCGTTGGCACCGCCGCCATCCGCGAGCCGACGCACGGTCGCCAGCAGCTCGCCCAGCCGTTCGGCTGCCACCGCGTGTGCGCGCTGTGTGCGGGCGCGCTCGAACGCCGCGCGGAACCGATCCGCGTCGACCGGCTTGAGCACGTAGTCGACCGCGTGTACGTCGAACGCCTTCTGGGCGTGTTCGTCGTAGGCCGTGATGAACAACACCATCGGCACGGTCTCGCCATCGAGCGCCTCCAGCACGCCGAAACCATCCAGCTCCGGCATCTGTACGTCCAGGCAGACGAGATCCGGCTTCAACTGGCGGATCATCTCGACCGCTTCGCGTCCCGTCTCCGCCTCACCGACAATTTCCACGTCGGCTTCGTTTTGCAGCAACCGCCGCACGCGCTGACGCGCGAGGGCCTCGTCGTCCACGATCAGTACTCGCACGCTTTCTCCTCCGGAGACTCGCGGTTCATCCATGTTTCGCGCAGGTTGATCTGACCGCTCATGCGCACGGCATCGCGCGCATTTACGCATCGTAGCATCCCGACGCAGAGAAAAAAGATGCAGCCGTTGGGCTGCACCCTGAGGCTGCGCTCAGTCAACACCCGAGCCGTTGCCTCAGAACTTCAGTAAGACGCCTTCTTACACCGATATGGTTGCTTCGTCCCAATCACTGACTCTCGCTGATGAAGGCGCACGTTTGCGCGTCATCACGCGCATG
>JAGNMU010000302.1 GCA_017991005.1 Gemmatimonadaceae bacterium
TCCGACGGCGCCGCCGCCGGCTTCGCGCAGGACCGCGTCGATCGTGACCGGAATGCTCAACCGGTTGAGGGTGGTCACGATGCGTTCGGCACGCTCGACCCGATCGAGCTGAAAGCGGGCCAGTGCGCTGCGCATGGTCTCCGTGTCCGACAGGTGCAGGCCGAGCAGGTGCAATTCATCATCGCCAAAGTGTGTGCTGAGCTCCACACCCGGCACGATGCGCACACCACGTCGCGCCCCCGCCTCGGTCGCCTCGGCCAGTCCGTCGACGGTGTCATGATCGGTGATCGCGATGGCATACAGCGAAGCCGCCACGGCCGCCTCAACGACGAGCGCCGGCGCCAACGCGCCGTCCGAGGCGGTGGTATGCACCTGCAGGTCCACGAACTGCGGTGCCTCCGACGCACCCGCGCCGACGACCTCTCCGGACGCCACCGGCATGCCGGCGTCCCCGAAGGTGCTCACGAGCGGTAACCGGCTTCCGGCGATCGCGCGCTGGGTTGGGACGTCCGAAACAGCGACAGGATCTCCGCGTCATCGAGCGAGACGAGCGACTGTTCGCGCGACGATCCGCCTGCATGACCCACGGGCGAATATCTCGTGACGCGCACTTCGCGATCATCGCCCTGTCCACGTACGAATATCAAACCGAATTCGTCAGCGACGGACTGCGTGAGAAATCCGGACGGGTACACCAGCCACTCACTTCCGTCGATATGCAGGCGTCGAGCGGGCATCTCAGTCTCCTTGTACAGCGCGCCACAGCGGCGCCGGCAACACACCATCGTGCACCGCCGCGATATCCGACGCGGCGCCACCCTCGGTGAATTCGACGAACCGACCCGGTTCGTCATCGTGTTCGAACACCCAGAAGTGCGCATGGTTCGCGGCAGCCTGCTGGCGCCGCGACTCAACTCCGGTCAGATATGCCGCGCGTCCGGCATCGGGAACGTGCCGTTCCACGATGGTCAGCACGCGCGACATGCGACTCAGGCCACCACGTCGGTAACCGATTCCAACGCTTTCTTCAGATCGGCCATGAAACGATCGGCGTCGGCGCCGTCGACCACGCGATGGTCGAAGGAGATGGAGAAATACGCGCACGTGCGAATCGCGATGGTGTCCTCGCCATCGGGACCGGTCATGACCTTGGGCCGTTTCTCGATGGCACCGAGGCACAGAATGGCCGTCGTGTTCACCGGAATGATCGGCGTCCCGGTCAGCGATCCGAAGACGCCGGGATTGGTGATGGTGAACGTCGCGTCCTGCACTTCGGTCGGGTTGAGCTTCTTGCTGCGTGCACGACCAGCGAGATCGTTGGTGGCACGCACCAGGCCGGTCAACGACAGTTCGTCGGCACGTTTGATCACGGGCACGATCAGTCCGCTGGGCTCGAGCGCCACGGCGATGCCGAGGTTGATCGCCTTGCGGTAGATCACATCAGTGCCGGCCACGGCAGCGTTGAGGACCGGGTGACGCTTGAGCTGTTGCGACACCGCCTGCAGGATGAACGGCAGGTAGGTGAGTTTCTGTCCCGTCTGCGCTTCGAAGTCCTTGCGCATCGTATTGCGAATGCGCGAGACGCGCGTGAGGTCGATCTCAAAGAACGACGTCACGTGCGCGGCGGTCCGGCGGGCCAGCGTCATGTGCTCAGACGTGAGCCGACGAATCTTGGACATCGTTTCGACGGTATCGCCAGGCCATGCCGAAGGCAGCGGCCCATGCGATTCGGCGCCGCCGGGCGCGTGCATCGACGCCGCCACCGGACGCGGGGACGCCAGAAACTGTTCGAGGTCTTTCTTGGTGACGCGGCCGGCGATGCCGCTGCCGGTCAACTGCGCGATCTCGACGCCATGTTCTGCCGCGATTTTGCGCACCAGCGGTGACGATTTCGTCCGCAGCCGGTCTTCGAGCGAGTTCGGCGTGGTCACTGCCGATGTCGGCGCGTGTGCGGCGACCACCGCGGGAGCGGCGGGAGCGGCAGCGCTCGCGGTTGGTGGCGCGGTCTTCGGGGCCTCAGCCGCAGGAGCGGGCGGCGCCGACGCCGGCGCGGCCGCGGCTGCTGCCGCATCCGTTTCCAGGCGCGCGACAATCGTCTGCACGGCCACGGTCTGCCCTTCGCCGATCAGAATCTCGATCAGCACGCCCGCCGACGGCGATGGAATCTCCGCATCAACCTTGTCGGTGGAAATCTCGAAGATCGGCTCGTCACGCTTGACGGTGTCGCCAACCTTCTTGAGCCAGCGGGACACCGTGCCTTCCGCGATGGACTCACCCATCTGCGGCATCGGGACATCTATGCGTGCCACTCGTTCATCCTCGATCTGAAGAGCTCGTTGACTTCGCCGCATCGGCCACGCGATCTGCGCGACGCAGTCGCCACAGGGCCAACACCGGCAACGAGACGGCGCCGATCGCGCCACCATATCCCGCGAACACCCACCACTCACACGCCGGCAGCCCTGGAAGCGGCGTACAGCGCATGAAGAACCCCATCAGCTTCCCGATCCCGACCCCGACCATCGCCCCGCTGACGGCGCCGATAAAGAACGTGAAGCACCCGACCCCGATGTTGCGTCCGACCCGATCTTCCGGCAGTGGTGCCTGTGGCATCTCCGCGGACTCGACACGCTTACTCATCGCGCGCACGCACCATCAGTACCCCGCCTCGATGCGGTGTCGCGGGTCGGCCTGTCGATGCAACGCGACGAAAAACTTCTTGACGTTCTTGTCGAGACGACTTTCGCCCACCTGATCGGTATGCACTTCGACAAACGTGTAATGCCCACCTTCCATCTTGACGGCCACCCGCATGGCGCCAAGGGCACCTGAAAAACTGCGTGAGCGCGCGTCGACTGCGCCCGCCGTCAGTCCCAGCGCCGCAAAGAACTGCTCCGCCGTTGCCATCACCACGGTGGGTGTGAGCGACGTGCGATGGAAATGACGCACGATCAGGGCCCCTTCTTTTTCGTCGTGTCTGTCGGACGCGCCGCAGCGCTATCCGGTGCGCGCAGCTTGGACGTGTCCGGCGTGCTCGACGCCGGTGTCGTGAAATCGCCCGGCTCATCGGCCGACAGAATGTCCTGCGTCCAATCCACGGTCCGTTGCAGGGGCAGTGTGGAGTCACGACGGAACTCCAGCGCCATGGCCCACATGCCCGCGGTCACGAACATCAGATTGGTGCGATACGTGCCCAGCTCGCCTGTTTCCTCAAGACCGTTGGCGATGGACTTGCGATCTTTGCTCGTTGCGAACACACGCCCTTGTCCGCCCTGGATTGGCGTGCCCGTGATGCGATCATGCACCAGGACACGCCAATAGATGGGCTCCAGCGCACGCGTCGGACGCGTTTCCGGCGACACGCGCACGACAAACGAATCGGTGACAAAGCGCAGTTCACCTTTCGTTGGCGTGGGTCCGCCGCACGCAGCCACCAGCATCGGGGCCACGGCCAGAAACAGCAGTCGCACCAGACGCGCGCGCAGGGTGGTCATTGGTAGTATTCGAGTCCGAGGTGAGTGATCTGCTCTTCACCCATGAGGTGTCGGAGCGTGTTCTTCAGCTTCGTCTGCTGAATGAAAAGATCATGCTCGGGCTGCAGGCCGGGAGCGGTCTGCGGCGACTTGTAATAAAAGCTTAACCATTCCTGAATCCCCTTCATGCCGGCGCGCTTGGCGAAGTCGCTGAACAGCGCCAGATCGAGCACCATGGGGGCGGCCAGAATGGAATCGCGGCACAGGAAGTTGACCTTGATCTGCATCGGGTAACCAAGCCACCCCTTGATGTCGATGTTGTCCCACCCTTCCTTGTTGTCGCCGCGCGGCGGATAGTAGTTGATGCGCACGACGTGCGAGAAGTCCTTGTACAACTCGGGATAGACTTCCGGCTGCAGGATCGTGTGCAGCACCGACAGCTTCGACTCTTCCTTCGTCTTGAACGACGCCGGATCGTCCAGCACTTCACCGTCGCGATTGCCAAGAATGTTGGTGGAGTACCAGCCTTCGAGGCCAAGCATACGCGCCTTGAGGCCCGGGGCGATGATGGTCTTCATCCACGTCTGGCCGGTCTTGAAATCCTTGCCGGAGATCGGGACGCCGCGCTCAATGGCGAGCTCGGTGAGGGCCGGGAAATCCGCGGACAGATTGGGCGCACCGTTGCAGTACGGAATGCCTTCCATGATGGCGGCATACGCGTACAGCATGCTGGGCGCGATGCAATCATCGTTGGCTTCCATCGCCGCTTCGAACGCGGCCAGCGTCTGATGCTGCGGGCCGGCCTTGATGTACGTCTCGGTCGAACCCGTCCACACCATCACACCGCGCGTCGCACCGTTGGCGGCCATCACGTTGCGAATGTCGGCGCGGATCTGCTCGGCCAGATCGCGCTTGTTCTTGCCCGTTTTGACGTTCGTCGCGCCGGTGATGCGCGTGACGTAGCGGCTTTCGAACACTGCCGGCATCGGCTTGATGGTCTTCAGGAAATCCGCGATCGGGTCGATGTCGGCTTTTTCCAGAACACCCGCGCGCGTGGCGGCCGTGAAGGCGTCATCCGGGATCGGATCCCAGGCGCCGAAGACGATGTCGTTCAACCCGGCGAGCGACACGAAGTCCTTGATCAGCGGGCTGCGGTTTTCGGTGCGCTTGCCCAGCCGGATCGTGGCCATCTGCGACAACGAGCCAATCGGCGTGGAGAGTCCGCGACGTACGCGCTCGACGCCGGCGATAAACGTGGTGGCCACGGCGCCGAGGCCCGGCGTGAAGATGGCCAGCTTACCTTCGGCGGGCGCGGGGGTGCCGCGATTCGTATCGGTCACTTCGCTTGTTCTCCCTGTGCGGTCGTGGTGCGATAGACAAACAGCATACGCTGAATTGCGGTGATCCATGCGGTCACCGACAGCAGCGTGACGATTGAAGCAAGCACCCACCCGTTCAGGGCGAGGCCGAAAAACGCTTGTGGAGCCGAAAGCAACGTGATGCGTTCGGGGCGTTGCAGCAGGCCGACTTTCGCGTCGATGCCAAGACTCTCGGCGCGCGCGCGGGTGTACGAGGTCAGGAACGTGCCGACCAGGCCAAGCAACGTGATCACGAGCAGCGTGTCGCTCTTGTGTACCGGACTGGTGGCATAAAAGACCACGAGACCGCCCATCAGTACGCCGTCGGACACGCGATCGAGCGTGGAGTCGTAAAACGCGCCGAAGGTGGAACTGCGCCCGGTCCGTCGGGCCACCGTGCCGTCCAACACATCGAACAGCGCCGTGATGCCGAGGAACCAGCCGCCCGTCATGATATGCCCGGTGGCAAAAATGCCCCCGGCAATCACGGTACAGATCGTGCCGATCGTGGTGATCGTGTTGGGATGCACCCGGCGCCGCACAAGCCAATCGGCCACGGGCTCGATGACCCGCAGGTAGCCGCGTTGGATCGTGTTCCAAAGAGAAAGCATGTCGGCGACTGCGGGGACGGATGGCTGAAAACGAGGACGGGACGAGGCTCGCCTCGTCCCGCTTCGCGGCTGGGCCGCTGGAAAGATTGGGCCAGCCCTACAAAACTAGGACCGGAGGGCCATCAACGGTAGAGATGGATGCGACGGGCATCCCGCTCAAAGGCCACCACGGCCGGCAGCTGACGGTCAATGACCGCGTCCGGATCGGCGCCACCGAGGATGGCTTCGCGCGCCTTGGTTGATCCCATCCGCTCGTCAAACCCTTTCGCGGTGATTCGCAAGCTGTCTCGATGCACACGTG
>JAGNMU010000303.1 GCA_017991005.1 Gemmatimonadaceae bacterium
GAACACAGCGGCGTGCTGCGCGCCGAGTCTCGCAAACGTGGCGAGCACCGCCAGCAATCCAAGTACGTCGATCCATCGCGGAAGCGTGGAGTTGACCGCATCTCGCAATTCGCCAGCATCTGGCCCTCTGTAGCGGCGCATCACCACGCACCGCAACGCGAGCGCGCCCAGTAGCAGCACCGTGCAGGCGGACAGTACCGCCCGAATTGCCACGAAGGCCGGAGACTCGACCCCGAAGACGCTCTCCATCATCGAGCGGTCTGCTCAGTGATGCGAGGATGGCGGCGCCGCGGAGCGTGCCGCGAGGACCTCGAACGTGAACGTGCCACGCACTGGATGGCCGTCATCGCCCGTGACTTGCCACCGCACCGTGTAACGGCCTGGCGCGACAGCTCCCACAATGTTGGCAACCACGGTCTTGTCATCGCCCTGGGCGAACTGAAGCGGATCCAAGTGGATGGCCATCTCGCCGTGGTGCAACGTTACGCGGGTGAGCGCGAGATCAAGTGATTCATTAAACGTGAGCGCAACTTCGCGTGGCGCTTCTGCGGAGCGACTGTCGGCGGCTGGCGTCGACTTGAGCAGGCGAGGATGGGCGCTCGCGGCGCTCAGCGGGATGGCGAAGGCAAGTACAGCGATGAAGGCAAGCGAACGAAGGGAACTGCGCATAGGGGAGCAGGTGTGGGTGAAGGCGCTTTACTCTGTGTAAAATATTACTGTCGGCTGGCCGCGCCGCAAGGGGCACAACCCTTCGTCGCCTTCCGGTGCGGGCATTACGGCGCTGAGCGACGCGCGGCCTCGTGCGGGCATCCATCGCCCCCGAACGACCAGCCGCGGCAGAAGAGATGCGTGAGTGGGTTCGCCTCCGGATGGTCGCAATGCGCTGGCCCGTGGGCTGCGTGCTGGCCCGGGTCGCTGAGTGGATGCAACACCATCACGCCGGAACTCCAAGCAAGGAGCAATGCCACCGATGCCGCAATGAGCGAACGCGTGGACGTGTGAGATACCGCCAGTGCATCCTCGCCGGCAAGACGCCGAATGCGGCGCGGCAACAAATCGGCGCGCTGAAATCCAACCGTCGCCGCAACGGGGAGCGACGTGCCCCCGCCGAGCTTGAGTACAGCCGAGGCGAGCGGGAGAGCGAGGCGCGACGCGACTTCATCGTCAGCGGTGATCTCTACCTCGTCCTCCAGATCAGCGGCGACTCGGCGCAACACGGGAAGCCAAAACAGCAGCGAGGCCAGCGAACGAAGTGCGAACAGTCGCAGCGGATCGCGTCGCCGAAGGTGCACGGCCTCGTGCGCGAGCACGGCGGTGAGCTCGTCCGGTGTGAGGCACTCGCTCAGGTCGGCCGCAACGACAACCCGCGGCTGAATCCACCCAGTCGTGAAGGCAGGCATCGGGAGTCCGCGCACGGCCCATACTCGCTCCATGCGAAGTCCTGCCGCGAGCGCGGCGCGTCCCATCGGAGAGTCTGGGCTCACGCGCGCTTGAGGAAGGTCGTGCATCACGCGTCCGTGCCGCCAAAGCACCCGCCCCCGCTCCAGAAAGACAAATGCGACGCCCGCGTACAGCAGCCAATGCGCAACGTCGTGCACGGGCTCAAGCAATTGGTGCAACGCCACCAAGCATAGCATCGCGAGATGATGCTGCTCTGCCGAAAGCCACGGTACTGCGCCGAGTACGTGATGTCCGACGACGGGCGTGACGCCGAGGAGCAGCAAGAGAACAATAGCGAACAGCAAGATGCGTCGGCGTCGCTCCTCCCGGCGAATGAGGGGGGGGCGGATGCCGACGCTGGTCGATGCCATCGCGTTAACCGTCCTGCTCGCGGAGCTTGCGACGAACTAGGCGTGCGAGTTCGGCTAGCTGCTCGGGATCGCGTTCGGCGAGCACGTCGACGATCGACGCCGTCACGGCCTCGGCACCAAGCGAGAGAATCCCCTCGACCGCCCGCCGCGAAGCTTGTGAGACGAACTCCGACTCGTCAACGCGCGCCGTGAAATGCAGCAACCCATCCACGCGCCCGCGCGAAAGAAATCCCTTGCGCACGAGGCGATTGAGCACCGTGGTGCTTGTCAATGGAGAGACAGGATGCTCAGCCCGAAGGCGGTCGTGAATCTCTCGCGCACTCAGTGGCCGTGCGGCGTCCCAGCACAGTCGCATCAGTCGGGATTCGAGCTCACCTAAGACGGTGCCAACCCCGCTCCCAGAGAGATTCATCGTCTCCGGGAGCTTGGGTGACTTGGGAGAAAGGATGCGACGCTTGCGAGGTGACATACTCTGAGTCTAGGGGCGAGAGGGTCGGTGCGGCAACTGCGATGACTCAGGGCATCGGCGGATCACTGGGCCGGCGGGCACGGCTAGCCGTGTGCGTCAGGCGCACAATCCATCGCGCGCCACGGCGCTCAAGAATCGCGGTGCCGCGCCCAACCACGTCGGCCTTGCCGTTGGGCAGGTCAGCGCTCAGCGCGTAGCGAAACGTGGCCCACGCAAGATTGCCGGACACGCGCGCTTCAATTTCGAAGGGCCGATACCGGAAGTTGCTGAACTCTTTGAGTTCCGGCGCGAGGTGATTGTCGCGATAGTCCGTCCACCCGCGATTGATGCCGGAGCCCTCAATGACGAGGAGGCTGTCACCGGCGTAGATCGAATCGAGTGCCGCGAGGTCGCCGCGCTCCGCGGCAGCGAAGAGCGCCTGGATCACGGACGCGACCTCAGTGCTCAGTGTCGCTTGGTGGCCTGCGTGCGCGTGGTCCTGCGCGTTGGCGCGGCCTGCGAGTGCAACGGTCAACGCGACGGCAACGGCGAGGCGGCGAGAGATGCCAGACATTAGGCGAGGAGGTTGGAGAAAAGGGGAAGGAACGAAGAAGCAGTCAGAAGAGTTTACTCCGCGTAAACTGCAGTCGGCAAGTGCCAAGGGATGCAGGCTGGAGCAAAAGGGCTTTACAGAACGTAAAACACTGGCCTAGCTTTCGGTCAGGCGTCAGTCTTAGCCCGATGGCCCATTCTTCCGTGTCAAGCGAACTTATACCGTGACTCAACCGCGTCAAAACTTCCGCGTCTCGCGCCGGAGCTTCCTCGAGGCTGGTGCACTCCTCGGCGCTGCGGCTGCGCTACCCGCGTCGCTCCGCGCGGGCGCTGCCACATCTCCTGCTCTGGATCCCGGACTACCCGCGCTTGCTCCTGCGCCCGGTGGCGTGCGCGAGTACGACCTCACCATCGCCGAAACCCTCGTGCGGCTCGATGGGCGGAACGCCCGCGCGACGACGATCAATGGCACTGTGCCGGGGCCCGTGCTGCGATTCCGCGAGGGCGAACAAGCGGTCATCAGGGTGCGGAACACGCTGTCGGAAGACACATCGATTCACTGGCACGGCACCATCTTGCCGCGCGAGATGGATGGCGTGCCGGGCTTAAGCTTTCCGGGCGTTCGACCCGGCGAGACCTTCGAGTACCGATTCGCGGTGAAGCAGGCTGGCACCGATTGGTATCACAGCCACTCCGGGTTGCAAGAGCAGCTTGGCCACTATGGCGCATTGATCATCGAACCGGCCGAGCGCAGCGGCCCGGCTTATGACCGCGAGCACGTACTGGTGCTGTCCGACTGGACGTTCGAGAACCCGTACCGCGTCCTCTCGCGGCTCAAAAAGCAGCCGGACGCGTACAATTATCAGCGCCGCACGGTGGCCGACTTCTTCCGCGACGTCGCGCGCGACGGATTCTCGGCCACCATCAGCGATCGCTGGATGTGGGCCGGAATGCGGATGAATCCGACGGACATCGCCGACGTCACAGGCGCGACGTACAGCTACCTGCTGAACGGCCGCACCGCCGAGGAGCCTTGGACGGCGCAGTTCGCGCCGGGAGAACGCGTTCTGCTTCGCGTGATCAACGCGGCGGCGGGTTCGTACTTCGATGTACGCGTACCGGGCCTACCGATGACCGTCGTGCAGGTGAGCGGGCAGCCAGTGGAGCCCGTGGAGACTGAGGAGTTCCGCATCGCGATTGCAGAAACGTATGATGTGATTGTGCAGCTCCCGGACGACCGGGCCTATGCCGTGTACGCCGAGGCGATGGATCGCAGCGGCTTCACCGCAGCGACGTTGGCGCCTCGCGCCGGAGTGCTCGCCGACCTTCCGCCGCGTCGGCGCCGTCCGCTGCTCACGATGGCCGATATGGGGATGGATCACTCCGCGATGGTTGGGATGGACGGGAAGGACCACGCCGCGATGGGACACGACATGCCGAAGAGCGCTCCGGCGACATCTGCACCCGATGACGAGCACGCGGGGCACGATATGTCGGAGATGGGCGATTCCGCGGCGTTGCGAGCACCTGGGACGCTGCCACCGGAGACGCCGCACGGTACCGACACGCACGGCAACGGCAACGCGATGGTCCCGATGAGCACGAAGAGTCGACTCGCCGAGCCGGGTGCGGGCCTGGGCGAGGATGGCCGTCGCGTGCTGCTGTATTCGCAGCTGCGATCAGAGGCTCCCTACGCGGAGTTTCGCGCGCCGACGCGGGAGATCGAGATTCACCTCACGGGCAATATGGAGCGCTTCACGTGGGCCATCGACGGTGTGCCCTATGATGAAGCGGAACCCATCGAGTTCACCTACGGCGAGCGGATTCGCTTGACGATGGTGAACGACACGATGATGAACCACCCGATGCACTTGCACGGGATGTGGATGGAGTTGGAAAACGGACAGGGCGACCGTAGCCCGCGGATCCACACCATCAACGTGAAGCCCGCGGAGCGCGTGTCGCTGTTGGTCACGGCGGACGCCCCAGGGCGATGGGCGTTTCATTGCCACGTGCTCTACCATATGGAGGTCGGGATGTTTCGTGAAGTGCGCGTGAGTGCGCCGACCGGCCACGAGGGGCATCACGATGCCGAATGAGTGGCAGAGACGATGGGTAGCGTTCCTGTTGTCGGCACTCAGTGTGGCGCTTGCGGCCCCACTCGAGCATCTGCACGCTCAGGCGCGTGATAGCGTACCGCACGCTGCGCCGCACGGAATGGGATGGGCGCGCGAGACTTTCGTGCTGACGGAAGTGCTCGAGTACGACGCGGCTGGTGCTGGTCGTCCGCTACTCTTCGATGTGCTCGCGTGGACGGGAGGAGCGAGCCGCCGCTTGTGGTTCAAGGCCGACGGTAGCGCCGCGACGACGGCGCGCGCCACGCACGGTGAGTACCAACTGCTCTATGGCCGGATGCTCACGCCGTGGTGGGACGTGCAGTTGGGCGCCCGCGCCGACTTGCGCACGGCAGAGGGTGCGAACGCGTCGCGCGCTGGTGCGGTGTTGGGATTGCAAGGCTTAGCTCCAGGCTGGTTCGAGCTCGAGCCGTCACTGTTCGTCACGACGGATGGCAATCTCGCGTTCGACCTCACCGCCTCGTACGACCTCTTCCTGACGCAACGTTTGGTTCTGCAGCCGCGCATAGAGTCCACAGTGGCACTCAAAGACGACGACGGGTTCGGTGTGGGGCGCGGATTGAGCAATACGTCCTTCGGGTTGCGTACACGGTATGAGATTCGGCGTGAGTTTGCACCGTATGTGGGCGTGGTGTGGGAGCGCGGCTATGGTCGCGCTGCGGAGTTGGCACGGCTCGAAGGAGAGCCGATGGGAGAAACATTCATCGTCGCGGGGCTGCGGGTGTGGAGATAAGGCG
>JAGNMU010000304.1 GCA_017991005.1 Gemmatimonadaceae bacterium
GCCTTGTAGAGCGCGATGCGAGTGGGTGCCGCAACCGTGGTGGCGCTGACGGTCGTGCGCTCGGCCTGCACTGCCAACTCCTTCGCCCATGACTCGGCGCGTGCGGAATCGACACCGGTCACGAAGTACCGTGCCGAGCGGGCGTTGGAGGCCGTATCAACACGCACGCTGCCGCCGGCGCTCAATGCGCGATTGATGAAGCGAAAGCTGTTGTTTTGCGTGGGATCGAGTGCGATGGCGTCTCCGCTGCCGGCGATGCGTCCAACAGCGGCGGGGACTATGCCTGCAGCCATCGCATTCGTCGTAAACGGATACTGCGCCGACGCGCCCCACGCCTCCGCTTTCCCCATCACCGGCTTCATTGCGGTACGAAACGCGTCGGACAATGGCATCTTGGCTTCCACCACGCTGACGTTCATCTGCATTGGCAGTGTCCATCCGGCCGCATCGTACGGCAAGTCGTCGCCGAGCTCGGGATACTTCTGCACCTCCAGCAGTTCGCGCACCAGTTGCGCGTACTCCTGATCCATGGGAATCACCCACGTGCCTTTCGGATACACCGTGGTGTCATGCGTCACGTCGGCATCGAGCTGACGAACATTCACGCCGAGAAACGCCAGACGACGCAGCAGCTCGACGGGCGCCATCGGATCGCGCTGTGCTTGCGGCACGATGTACGCGTATGGCGGTCCCTTGCGATACTGCTGGATGGTGTTGCGTCCCGCCTGATAGCGGTTGTAGAGCAGCTCTTCACGGAAACGCGCCGCGTACCGAAGGGTGGCGATGCTGGCCGTCACCATGTAGTCGATCTGGTTGCGGAACGACCACGTGCCTTCCGCCCACGGACTCGAATACATCGACGTCGGCATCAGCGACTTGTAGTCGTTGGGCAATTCATTCACCGTGGACGTGCGCGGAATACCGCAGTTGCCGCCCTGCGTTTCGGTCCACCAGGCGTTGATGTTCTGATACATCGGCATGTAGTCGATGTAGCCCGGGTAGTACGCATCGAACGTGGCGAGCATGTGCACACCACCCGGCTGTCCCTTGGCATCGAGTTCGGCAGCGATGCGTGTGCCGATCGCGTTCACCTGCCGACTCATGATCGGCGGCGCATAGAGCCCGATGGGATCGGCGAAGGGCGGAATCCACATGCGCGTCGGGAACGGCGACGACTGGTGGTGCGCGTAGATGATCTGCGGCTCCCACTCGCGCCAGGTGCGCGCGACCACACGTGACTCGACCACGTTCAGCATGTAGCTGTCGCGGTTGTTGTCGTGACCCACGTATTTCTGGTAGAGCTCCATCGGCGGCTGCAACTGGAACTTCCCGGCAAACCGGTCTTTGCACCAGTTGACCACGATATCCTGTCCGTCGGGATTGATGGACGGCCAGAGGAAGAAGATGACGTTGTCGAGGATCTCCTTGGTCTCGGGCTCGTTCATCTTGGAGAGCAGCTCGTACGCCAGTTCGGGCGTGTGCTGCGAACCGGCAATCTCCGAGGCGTGCAATCCGCCGCTGATGTCGACAAACGTGCGGCCTTCGCGCGCGAGTGCACGGGCCTGTTCATCGGTGAGCCCTTCCGGGCGTGCGAGCCGCTGATTGATCTGCCGATAGCGCTCGAGCTTCGCCAGGTTCTGCGGCGACGAGATCAGCACTGCGGTCCACGAATGGCCGAAGCTGGTCTTGCCCACGTCCAGCAGCTTCACGCGTGTCGGTTGCGCCTTGGCCAGTTTGCGGAAGTACTCGATGGACTGGTCGTAGAGAAACAGACTGCTGTCGGCGCCCGCCTTGAAGCCGAAGTGGGATTCGGGGGTGGGGACGGCCGGTTTGGCCGGCGTCGACTTTCGCGCGGGCTGCGCGACGGCGGTCGAGGCCGCGAGCAGACAGGCGGCGGCAAGCCGCGAAAGGCGCAGGGCGTGACGAGACATCTGGGTGTCCTGAATGGTGATGACGGTGCCGCGGGGCGTGGATGTCCTAATATGCACACGGATGAGTTCCGCGTTGAGCCATCCACTGAACGGCCCTCCAAGGCGGGCGCGCCTCCTCAGCGCGTCAGCATCGCCCGTACCACCGGCGCGAGCGACGCACTCACGCGCAGGCTGCCGGCCAGGCTGAGATGGTCGTCGTCGGAATAGAGCAGGGTATCGTTGGATTTGGCGATACACTGCCGTGTGTCGCAGAACAGCTGGCTCGCATCGAAGAACCGCACCGCGGGATATCGCCGGAGTACACGAATCACCATGTTGCGATAGTCGGTGTTGCGCGCATCGAAACTGCGGCGATCGATCGCGCATGGCGTTCGCAACGTCCTGAGGCCAAGCGGGCGCCCGACCACGCAATGGGAGGCGTGGAATCCAAGCTCGGGCACATCGAGCACGACCATCACCTGCTTCCCGGCAGCCAGGAGCGTGTCGACGGTTCTGGAAAGTCCACGCTCGAAGAGCTGCGTTCGATTGACGGCTGCTGCACCCGCCGCGGATGCGGGTTGGAGCGACCAATCGATGTGAGTTTCGTCTTCGCCGAACCCCTTCCCCGCCAGATAGAGCGGCCCGCGCGCGACCAGGAGTACCGTTTCGATTGACGGTGTCGTTGTCAGGAGTGACACCGCCAGCGCGTTCGATGCGACGCAGTTGGGGCGAGCGTCGCCCTTTCTGATGACAGCGACGTCGAGGATCGGCGGGCAGCCTTGCTGCCCGATCATCATCACACTGGTACCGGCAAGTTCCGACGCGAGTCCGGGATAGACGACCTCCGCGTGGCTGTCGCCAAAGATGGCGACGCGGGCCGGGAGCGCTTCACTACGAAAGCACCAGTCGAGCGGTGCAGACGATGGTGGCAACTGACACGGGACACTCGTGCGCTCTGCCGTACGCATCGTGTAGCGTGACGAGCGACTGAGCATCGCGTCCACGTCGACACGCGAGGTATCCCGATAGCGGAGCGGGAATCCGTGCATCGAACTCGTGAACGCGCCAATCGCGGCCAGTCCTCCAAGCGGTCCGAGATATCGGCCAAAGTTGAAGGAGCGCCAGGGTGTCTCGCCGAGTGACTTCGCCCATCGCTGGGTGGGCAGTTCGATGTAGCGGTAGGTCACGAACGCCAGCACGACGGCCAGCAGCGCGAGCCCGACCGCGTAGATATCGCGATCCGTTTGCGGCACGCCGAGATCGCTGCGAATCACGCTGAAGAACGACAGCAGCGGCCAATGCAGCAGATACAGCGGGTAGCTGATGATTCCAAACCAGACGGCGACGGTGCTTCCCAACACCACGCGATTGAACCACGCGTGTGGCCCGGCGGCAAGGAGTGCCACGGTTGCGGCAACTGGAAGCACGGCCCACACGCCCGGGTAGATCCGACGGTCGTCGATCAGCACGAACGACGCGAGCAAGAGTGATGCGCCCACACCGGAGACGACATTCGGCAACAGGCGCGCGACCGTGGTATCACGCCATGTGGCGCGTGCGGATTCGTCGACTGCCGCAGTGCCCGGCGCGGCAGTACTTCGCGCCAGAGCGAAGGCGAGCAGTCCGCCACAGGACAGTTCCCAGAATCGCGCGGGGAGCAGGTAGAATGCCGCGGAGGGATGTGCGGCACCGGCCCACCAACACAACGCGAGCGAGCACAACGAGATCAGCGCCAGCGCCGTGACACGGTACTTCGGCAGTTTGATCAACACCACCGCCAGCGTGGGCCACAGCAGATAGAACTGCTCTTCGATGCCCAGTGACCACAGATGCAGCAGCGGTTTGGCGTTGGCGGCGGTGTCGAAGTAGCCCACTTCGCGCCAGAGCGCGATGTTGGACGCAAAGATGCCAGCGGCTTCGATGTGCCAACCCAGCGAGGCAAACTCCGACCCGGTGAGCAGCAGCGCCCCAAGCATCCACGTCAGGGCCAGCGTGACCACCAGTGCCGGAATGATGCGTCGACAACGGCGCCAGTAGAAATTCGAATACGAGAAGGCGCCGCGAACCACCTCGTCGTGAATGATTCCGGTGAGCAGGAATCCGGACAGCACAAAGAAGACGTCGACCCCGACAAAACCGCTGGTCGCGAGCGCGGGCAACGCGTGATTGGCGACAACGGCAAGCACGGCAATGGCACGCATTCCGTCGATATCGGGTCGGTACGCAGCATGCCCCGGCACCGACTGCGACCGATTCATGACCGATACAAGACGCATTGTGCTCCCCGCGACCGAGTTGGGCGACAGCGTGACGCCACGCTGACACAACGGCAGATCGAGAAGAAACGGTCACGGACGAGCGGCGTCCGTGAGGTGCGTCACATTATGCTGGGTCGTGATGGATAACTGGATGGATTCTGTCCCGTCCACCGACGAAACGCGCGAGAAAACGCGGCGGGTTCGGAGAATCCAACGCGCTGTGACACCTCACTCACGGCGACGCCCGGCTCCGTCAGGTGCCGCACGGCAACCTCGCGTCGAAGCCCGTCGAGCACCTGCTCGAAGGTGACTCCTTCCGCTTTGAGCGCCCGGTAGAGTGTTGGACGACTCATGGCGAGCTGTTGCGCGACCTGGTCCATACTCGCCCCGCCCTCTTGCAGCAGCGGCAGCAGTGTCGCTTCGACCCGGCCGCGTGTGGAACGCATGGTGTCGAGACGCGCCAGCAGCACATCGGCATGTGCGGTCAAGACGGCGAGCGAATAGCGCGGTGCGCGACCGATCGGTTGCGCGAACCACGCCGGGTCAAAGAGGATACCGCTGTGTGCCCGGGAGAAATGCACCGGCACGCCCAGCACGCGTTCATACTCCAGCCGATGCGCCGGCGCGGGGTGCGCGAAGTGCACGGCGCGAACAAAGCGCCCGTCAAACATCCGTCGCACACTCGCGCTCATACGCGTGAGCGTCATTTCCGTGGTTTCCGGACAGAGTCCGTGCAGTTGGCGGTTGTCGATCAGCCACGTGCCGTGCACGGTGGCGTCGATCAAGTAGTGATCGTCACCGCGTATACCGTCGACATCAAGCGCCAGCCGGCCGTAGCGGTTGAGCATCGAAAAGGCTTCAGCCACATCGCGGCACGCGCCGCCAATCAGCGCGATGATGGAGAGATCCGCACAATTGCTGGAGACGGCAAAATGCAAGGCGACCGCAGGATCATGGCACGCTGCTTTGATGACGCGCAGCAGCGCAACGTACTGCAAAAGCGGCACGCGATTGAAATGATCGGCCAGCGCCGCGCCGTCCACTCCAGACTCCGCAAGCAGCGCGTCCCGGGAGGCGCCCTGCGCCACGGCGTAGTCGATCAGTCCGAGTACGTGACCTGCTGCAATCGTTGCCATCCCGCACCCTGTCCGCTCGTGGGTCACCCATCGTCGGCGCGCTCGCGACCGTCCGACCACGTACGAGGCAGCTCCGGGCGTGTTTCACTCAGGCAGGGACGCAGAGGCCAGGGGGCGCAGAGGCGCAGGGGGCGCAGAGGCGTGCTGTCGGCCAGTGCGGGACCATTCCCCAAGTTCTTGTTGGGGGAACCACAACAACCCGTCCGTCACGAGCCTCTGCGCCTCCGCGTCTCTGCGACAAAGCAGTGGCCGTTGTCGTTCCTCGAGTGCTCCCTGATAAGCGAACTGCGAACCGCGAACCGCCAACCGCTTTGTCGCGGAGGCGCAGAGGCGCAGAGGCGCAGAGGCGTGCTGTCG
>JAGNMU010000305.1:0-3016 GCA_017991005.1 Gemmatimonadaceae bacterium
GACCAGCCCCATCATCGCATTGGCCGCCACAGCCGCATCGATCGCGTTGCCGCCCTGTTCCAGAATGCGCGCGCCAACTTGTGAGGCAAGCACACTCTCGGACGCCACCACACCCTGCGTGGACGAGACCATCGACCGCGACTGCGAGCGATCCTGCGCGGCGGCGAGTGAAGGCATGAGGACGCCGAGGATCGCAAACCGAGTCAACCGCATAGAGCGCATCCGCCTGAACGTGCGAGTGGTGGAACCGCAGAGTGGTGGCACGCGCCTCTCGCGGAACATGAACGCGTGCTGCGATAGTATCGCGGCGGGTCTCAGGGAGCGCGAGAGGCGAGCGGTGGCGTCGCCGATTTTCGGCTACGCGGTGCCTGTTCCGCACGATCATGCCGCCGTCGGCGAACGGCCTTGACGAGCTCCATGGCGAGCAGCGGCACGGCGCCGATCAGCAGCAGCAGGGCCTGCACCACCGCAGCAGCCAGCGCGTTCGGACCATCGCGCTCAAGACGCCTCGCGGCTTCGTCGCGGGTCAGGCCTGAGGCGCGCGTCTCCAGCGCGTGCAGCACGTCGCCCGCGTCCTGATCGTACCAGCGCGGCAGCGCGGCGTCGCCGGATTCAGACGGGGATGTGTGTGTCGCCGAGGCAGTTGGGTGCTTCGTAGAAAATTCCAGTCGGTGATGGTCTTCGCGTCATTCGTTCGATTGAGACGCGGCCACACCGACTGCAATCGGAGCGTGCCGCATCCGTCTCAACCGCGCGCGCGGGTGACCACGGACCGATGGTCGTACCCGGCATTGTGCATCACGATTCCTGTGACGAGTACATTTGACGAGTCTCTTCACCCATCTGATCATGGCGCACGTTGAACGACATCGCACCGAACATATCGGCTGGCTGCGAGCGGCTGTCTTGGGTGCGAACGACGGACTCATCTCGACCAGCAGCCTTGTGGTCGGCGTCGCGGCGGCGCAGAGCGCGAAGGCGCCGGTGTTGCTGGCGGCACTGGCCGGTCTTGTCGCGGGCGCGCTGTCGATGGCAGCCGGCGAATACGTCTCGGTGAGCTCGCAGGCGGATACGGAATCGGCAGACCTCGCCCGCGAACGCGCAGAACTCGCAACCGATCCGGACGTCGAACTTGCCGAACTGGCGGGCATCTACGAAACGCGCGGACTCACGCCCGCACTGGCACGCGATGTTGCCATCCAGTTGACCGCGCACGACGCGCTGGCGGCGCACGCCCGCGACGAACTCGGCTTGTCGCATGCGACTCGTGCACGTCCGATTCAAGCGGCCTTGTCGTCGGCGGCGGCCTTCGCAGTCGGCGCCGCGCTCCCGCTTATTCTGGTTGCAACGTTGCCGATGGCCGGCCTCACCACCGTGGTCATGGCCGCGTCGTTGCTGTTGCTGGTGGTGCTGGGCGCACTCGCCGCGCGTTTGGGCGGCGCGTCGATGTGGCGCGGCGCGGTGCGCGTGGCGTTCTGGGGCGCGGTGGCCATGGGTGCGACGGCGCTGGTTGGCCGCCTGTTCGGCACGACGGTCGGCTGACGCTGAGCGGACGCTGAGCGGACGCTGAGCGGACGCTGAGCGTCCGCCGCGCTGGGGGGTCATTGATGCGTGTGCGCGTGATCGATGTGCCTGTGATTGACATAGGGTACGGGGGTATATAACTTTTCCGCATGACTCAACTCACCATGAACATCAGTGGCATGTCCTGCGGGCACTGCGTGGGCGCCGTCAAGAAGGCGCTGACCGGTGTCCATGGCGTGCAGGTGGAACAGGTGGCGATCGGTTCGGCGGTGGTCACCTACGATCCGTCGGCGACGTCGGTGGAGCAGATTACGTCCGCTGTCGAAGACGAAGGCTACGCGGTCGTGTCGACGCAGTAGTCGTCCGTGATGTGACACCGTGTGCTCGCATCGGTGTGATCTTCCGCACGGGCGGCGACGACGCGTGTGTCGATCATCACGCGGCCAGATGACGAACGCCCCCATCATTCGGGAGAACCTTTCTCCCGGAGATGCCTATGCGTTCCTTCCTGCGTACTTCACTGCCTGGCGCGATGGCGTCTGCACTGGCGCTTGCCTTGGCGGCGTGCAATAGCGGCACGGATGGCACGGGACCCGGTGCCGACCGCCCTGTCGGACTGGGCTTTCAAATCGCCCGTACGTCGTCGGCCAGTGCACCGGCCGCAGCCGGCGTCAGCGCCGACGGATCGCCGTTCACGGGCGATGCGCCCGTCGTGACGCCCACGCTGGCGGGACTCCAGATCACGCGCGACACCGACGTGATTCTCGTGACCAAGGCGCAGCTGGTCGTCAAAGATGTCAAGCTCAAGACGCTGACGGCGAGCTGTCTCGACGATGATGACGCTGATGATGACGATGGGTGCGCGGAGATGCACCTGGGCCCGATTCTCGTGAATGTGCCGGTCACCGGTCTCGACGGCGCGCGCGTCACGGTGGATGTCCCGTCCGGTACCTACACATCAGTGCGACTGTCACTGCACAAGGTGACCAGCAACGACGGGGCCGACGCGCTGTTCCGGCAAACCCATCCGGACTTCCGTGACATCAGTGTGCGCCTCGAGGGCACGTTCAACGGCACGCCGTTCATCTTCGTCAACGACGTGAATGCCAAGATCGAGGTGCCGTTGGAATCGCCACTCGTGGTTGGCGCGGGTGGAGACGACGTCACGGTGCTGATCGATCTCAGCAGCTGGTTCCTGCGTCCGCAGGGTGGGCTGTACGCGCCCTCACTCGCGAATACGCCAGGCTCCGTGCGCGCGGCCGTCCAGAACAACATTCGCGCCGCGTTTCGCGCCTTCCGCGATCACGACCGCGACGGTCGCAAAGACTGACGGCCTGCGGCGGCTTTCGCGGGGGGAGAACGGCGGGAGCGCGCGAAGGACTCCATTCTTGGGAGCACGCCGAGACGATGAGGGATTGGCGTGCCACGCAACACCAAAGCCGTTCCCCTTCAAGAAGAAAGGGAACGGCTTCGTGCTATCCGGCGACACAAC
>JAGNMU010000305.1:3116-5649 GCA_017991005.1 Gemmatimonadaceae bacterium
GGCGTGCCACGCAACACCAAAGCCGTTCCCCTTCAAAAAGAAAGGGGAACGGCTTCGCACTATCCGGCGACACAACAATCCCTCAGTTCCTCCGCGCACTCCCAAGAATGGAGTGCTTCGTGTGCTCCCGCAGTTCTCCCCCCGCAGAGAGGTCAGGCCGGCACAGCCGCCGCGCGCGTCAGGAACGCCAGCACATCGCCGGCCGTGTAGTGCGACCGTCCTTGCAGAAAATCGCTGAGGTGCAAGACGTCGTCGCCGCTGGTGATGATGGCCGGTTCGACGAACCCGTCGGACCGCACCTGCGGCTCACCGATGCCCGCACAGAGTGCGTTGCACAGACACTGCCGGTCGGTCGTGTCTTCTATGGCGCCGCCCTTGGAGAGATAGAGATCGACCGGTTCGGCGGGACAGCGATAGACCATGGTGCCGTCAGGACGTTTGACCGCCTCCCGGAGTGCACCGAGGTCGCAGATGCGCTCGCGCGGTGTGGCCACATTGTCGACGTCGGTGGCGCTGACAATCTTGAACGGGTACCCCGTTGGTGACGCACGCACATCGGTCCGCACGTGGAGTGCATGACGTGTTGCGGCACCGATCACCTGATCCTTGATGTCGCGCGTGAATCCCGATTCGTCGCTGAAGGCGAAGAGCGTCCCCACCTGAATACCGGCGGCCCCTTCGGCGAGTGCGTGTTCGAGCGCCGCGGGCGATCCGGAACCGCCGGCAATCCAGAACGGCAAGCCGATCTCGCGCATCGTCGCCAGATCCACCACGTCGCGCTCGCCGTAGATCGGCTCACCGGCCTCATCCACCTTGAGTGCACCACGCGGCGGTGCATTGTGTCCGCCCGCTGTATGTCCCTCAACGACAAACCCGTCCACCCGACCATTCGACTTGCGGGCCAGCGTTTGTGCGAGCGACGCGGCCGACACGATCGGGAAAAATCGCGGACGCCGCAGTGGCGCATCGGCCCCCGGGAAACGAGAGCGCGGGTCGAAGGTAAGCTGTTCACTCTCACCCGCCGCGAGTCCGATCACCGAGAGCGCGATGGCCGCCGGCTCGTGTTTCGCGAACGCATCCAGCACCCCCGGAATCTCACGTGGGATTCCGGCGCCCATCAGCACGATATCCACCCCGGCCAGCATCGCACCGTACAAGGTGGGCAAGGTGGGCAGTTGGATCTTGGTGAGCAGGTTGATGCCCACCAGACCGTCGTGGCCCTCCTTGGCCAAGGTGACCTCGACGAAGGCCGCCAGCATCGTCACCTGATCGCGGAGCGCGGGCATGCGCTGTTTGTAGATCGGCAGCAGACGATACGGCTGATCGGGCTTTCGGCCCTCGGGCAGGAAAAACCGCTTCAGCACGTAGGCCGCGACCTCCGGCAGCGGAAACTGCGCCATCGCCCGACGGACATCGCCGTCCGGGTCGCCATCCTGCAGGCGACGCACCATCACGGTATCAATCGCGGTACCGGACACGACGCCCAAATGCCCCTGCTGTGCAACCGCACGGGCCAGTCTCCAGTTGGAGACCGCGACACCCATGCCGCCCTGGATGATCTGGGGATTCCGAACGGTGTCGCTCGCACCAACTTCTAAACTGCTACTCATAGGATCTCCGGGAGCAGGCACCCGGCCTCGGCAGGAGGTCGGGCGGTCGCATACATCACCGATTGGTAGTCATTCCATCCGAGCGCTACAATTCGGCAATCACCTACATCGTGTGGGAGAAATCCTGTCCATTTCGTACGAATTGGTGCCGCACGGTCGTTTCGGAGACCCCATGCCTCAGCGTCAGACCGGTCGCGGACCGCGCATCCTCCTCTGGTTGACGGTCACACTGCTGCTCGCGGTGATCGTCCCCGTCTCGGCGCGTGCACAACCCCTGCCGGCCGACGCCCAACTTCCTGTCTGGGCCGCGGCGAAATGGACGGCGGTCTCGGCATCCCGGGGCCTGGCGCTGTCCCAGCGTCTCAACCCGTTCCTGCTGCGCGGCGATTTTGACGGCGACGGACAGTCCGATCTTGCCGTGCTGGTGGAACAGCGGTCGACGAAAAAAGTGGGTGTGGTGGTGCTTCACCGTGGCGCGCGCCCGTCCTTCGTGATGGGCGCGGGCGTCGACTTTGGCAATGGCGGCGACAATTTTGATTGGATGGACATTTGGACGGTGCAGGATCGCACGCGCACGTTGCCTGACGCCCTGCTGCTCACCAAGGAGAGTTCGGCGAGCGGTGTCGTGCAGTTTGTGGGCGGCCGCTACCGCTGGAAACAAGCGGGCGACTGACGGGCTGCTCCCCGGAAACGCTCCCAGCGTCCTACAACTCCGTCGACCCACCAGCGGCATGGGTGAACGCGGCCACTTCCAGTCGGCTCCGCAGCGCCAGTTTTTCGAGCACGTTGTGCACGTGACTTTTCACCGTGTGAATGGCGATATGCAGACGGGCGCCGATGTCCTTGTTGCTGAGGCCTTCGGACAGCAGGTCGATCACCTCGCGTTCGCGTGCCGTCAGTCGCACCGCTTCACGCACCTTCAC